>CAZPPK010000041.1:0-20185 GCA_964588415.1 uncultured Lentimicrobiaceae bacterium | reverse complement strand
GATTAATAATCTCCTTTTGATACCCTGCTGCTCTGCGGCGGGGGTAGTTCATTTATAGAAGAGGTTGTCTCAATTGTGGCAGCCTTTTTTGTTTGGGTTCGAAGGTAGAAAGGTAGAAGGGTGAGAGGGTGAAAAGGTGAAGTAAATGTTGTCTTTTTGTTGCTTGGGCGAACGTGGTTATACGTTGTGATGCGATAGTAAGGATGTTGTCATACAATTGCTGACGACTGTCTCACCATCGTCTGACACTTTTTACCATTATCCCGCCATTTTTCATTCTTACGGCGCTCTATGAACTTAAGATATTTTTTCATCATGTTTAAAAATTGTACCCTTCAAAAAGGAAGAAATTGTAATATTGTAAAAAATCATTTTTTATGGAAGTTTACATCATTATTGTGGCAGGCGGCAAAGGGCAACGCATGGAACATTTAATACCCAAACAGTTTCATTTGCTGGATGGACGCCCGGTCGTGATGCGGACTTTCGATGCCTTTTCCGATTTTTATGGAAAAGCCAAATTCCTGCTGGTGCTTCCTGGTAATGAAATAGGACGATGGAAACATTTGCGTTTTGAATTTGGCTTCAATATTCCACACGAAATTGTTGAAGGCGGGCCTACGCGTTATCACTCAGTAAAAAATGCTCTTGCTTTGGTTCCTAATAAATGTCTTGTTTTTATTCACGATGCCGTACGTCCGCTTGTTGATAAGACCACCATTGCCAATTGTTACAGAACAGCAAAAATTCACGGAAACGCCATTCCCATAGTTCCAGTGACAGAGTCATTCAGGATGGTGGAAAACGGACTGAGCCGTTCGGTAAACCGTGAAAATTTTAAAATTGTTCAGACACCGCAGGTTTTTTATTCTTCTTTGATAAAAAAGGCTTACGCCCAAACCTATAGTGAACAATTCACCGATGATGCATCTGTAGTGGAAGCAATGGGGAATCAGTTGCATATTGTAGAAGGAAATTTTGACAATATTAAAATTACACACCCCGGTGATTTGGGATATGCCGAAGCGGTGCTATCCGCAAAAAAACGCTGAGAACTCAGATTTTTTTCACTTGTTTCTATCAGTATTTTGCGCAACAAGTGCAGTTTTTTATAATATTTCCTTAGTAGGTTTGGGTCCGTTGAATATAGTTTTATATTTGCCATCTATATGAAAGAAAATGAGTTACTAGCTAAATATTTGCCTTCCCAGGTGGTGGGTACTGTATTGCAGCAAATTATTCAGCATGGGGTTCATTTTAAAATTACGCGAAGCCGGAAAACCAAGCTTGGAGATTTTAGGCCCCCTGTCAACGGAACGGGTCCGCGCATTTCTGTCAATAATGATTTAAATCCGTATGCCTTTTTTGTTACGTTCGTTCACGAACTTTCACACCTTCTGGCTTATGAAAAATACGGCCGCATGCGGAATCCTCACGGTGCGGAATGGAAACAAATTTACAGGGAACAGATGGGACAATTTCTGGGCAAAAAGATCTTTCCAGCGGAGCTGGAAAAGACCATAGAAAAACATTTAAGCAATATCAAAGCTTCAAGTCATTCTGATCTGGAATTGACCAGGGCTTTTCAAAAATACGATGCACGTCCAACACTCCGGTTGGAGGATTTACAGCTGGGTGAAGTTTTTGTTTTCCATCAAAATAGGAAATTTAAAGTTTTGGAAAAGGTAAGAAAGCGTTACAAATGCCAGGAAATCACCAACAATAAAATCTATCTTTTTAATGCGTTGACCCCGGTGAAGCGGAATGAATAAATAATATTTCTATTAGCCCTTAAATCTGCGCCGAAAATAGGCTCTCTCCCAATCTCAAAAAACTATTTCATTGTAAATCAGGTAGTTTAGTTTAGATAAGATCTATTTTTTTTGTGAAGTTTTGGGCTTAATTTTACAAGAAAATTGGAACTAAAGTCAGTTTTTAGGTAAATTCTGTTAATTTTGCGTAGCTAAAAAAAATACCATGGACAACTATTATTGTGTTATAATGGCCGGGGGAGTTGGTTCCCGATTCTGGCCCATGAGCCGTACAGCCCACCCGAAGCAATTTATTGACGTTTTAGGTATGGGCAGGACACTGATTCAAATGACTTTTGACCGTGTTTCCAAAGCACTCCCTGCCAAGAATATTTATATCGTAACGAATGATTCTTATAAAGAATTGGTTTTGCAGCAGCTCCCCGAAATTGACCCTAACCGGATACTTTGTGAGCCTTCCAGGCGGAATACTGCACCCTGTATTGCCTATGCCAATTACAAAATCAAAGAAGAAAATGAGAACGCGGTTGTTGTTGTTGCTCCTTCCGACCATGTGATTATCAATGAAGAAGAATTTGTTCGGAATATAAAAACTGCTTTGCAGGCAGCTGAAAAAAACGACTGGCTGATTACACTTGGAATTCTTCCCAGCCGTCCCGATACGGGTTACGGTTACATTCAGTTTGAAGACAAAATGGTTTATCCTGAAGATGACCGACTGAAAAAAGTAAAAACATTTACTGAAAAGCCAAATCTTAAAATTGCCAAATCTTTCATTGCCAGCGGCGATTTTCTGTGGAACTCCGGAATGTTTGTCTGGTCGCTAAAAAGCATTATGACTGCTTTCGACAACTATCTGAGTGACGTGGACGTTTTGTTTCAAAAAGGAATTGGAAAGTACAACACGCCTGCCGAAGATAAATTTATCAAGGAAACTTATGCTGTTTGCAAAAACGTTTCCATTGATTATGGTGTGATGGAAAGGGCAAAAAATGTTTACGTGCTTAGCGTGGACTTTGGTTGGTCCGATTTGGGAACTTGGGGCTCGTTGTATGCCAATCGTGAAAAAGATGAAAACCAGAATGCCATTGTGGGAGATAATGTCATGGTTTATGATACAAAAAACTGTATTGTAAACATTTCTGATAAGAAACTGGTTGTTTTGCAGGGTTTAAACGACTACATCGTCGTGGAAGAGGATGGTGCCCTTTTAATTTGTCGCAAACAGGATGAACAACATATCCGGCAAATTGTAAATGACGTTAAAGTCGAAAAAGGTGAAAAGTACGTTTAGTATTTTTAAAGTGCCTGCATTCCTACGTTAGCGAGAAAATCCTGAGCAATATTTTTCTATTTTTAAGGTTCGTATTCAGGTACTATTTTTGTCTCTTATGAAAAGACTTACATCCTTTATATTTCTTTTCTATTTTTTGTTTTTAAGTGTGCTTCATGCCCAGACACCTGCCATTGGCCAGTGGCGGACGCATCTTCCGTATCAGAAAGTAATTGGTGTGGCCGTTGCCGGGGATATCGTTTACGCCACTACACCTTATAGCCTGTTTACATACAACACCACTGATAATCAACTGTCTTCTTTCAGCCGTGTAAACGGGCTGAGTGATGTAGGTATTTCTAAAATTGCCTATAACGCGAAAGACCAAATTTTAATGGTCGCCTATACGGATGCAAATATTGATTTGATTGACAATCATGGGAATGTTGAAAATATCCCCGATATATACAATAAAACGATGTTGGGGGTTAAGACCATCAACAATATTTATTTTGATGGAAATCTGGCTTACCTTTCGTGTAGTTTTGGAATTGTTGTTGTCGATTTAAGCAAACAGGAGATAAAAGACACTTATTACATCGGCAGCAATGGCAGTGCATTGAGTGTATTGGATTTTACTGCTAATGATACTTCTTATTTCGCTGCCACACAAAACGGCATCTTTTACGCAAGAAAGTCAACTTCCAACCTGGCTGATTTTCACCAGTGGCATCAGGATCTTCGCTTTCCAAACCCTGACCAGACTTTCAATCTTGTTTCAGCTTTTGGCGGAAAAGTATATGCTAATTATTATTCGGGGAACTGGGATGGCGATACGCTTTATGTTTACGACGGAAAGACATGGAACCATTTTAGTCCTGCCAATCATGGACGGCATTTGCAATTAAATGTAGAATCCAATGTATTGCTGTTGGTAAACCGCTATTCTGTTGAAGCGTATGATTCTGCCGGAAATCAAATTCTGCATTTTGACAAACCTGTAAGTTCTGGTTTTGAGCCTTTGGCTGTTAGCGGGGATGTGAATTCATCTCTTTGGATAGGGACCAGTACGCATGGCTTGTTGGAATCATCGGATCAGAGAACTAATAATCAATTTTTTGAACTCAACGGTCCGGGCAGCACGAATGTTTTCGCACTGAATGCTTCTGGAGAAAATATATGGGTCGTGCCCGGAGGCTACCAGTTTAACTGGTCAAAAGGTTACATCCACGATGGTGTTTTTTCTTTTGTGGATGGACAATGGAAAACCTTTGACCAAACAAACACACCTGCTTTCGATACCATTTCCGACTGGGTTTGCGTTAAGGTGGATCCTGCAAATCCGAATATTGCTTATGTAGGAACCTGGCAGACTGGAATTCTGAAATTCAAGAATAACGAATTGACAACCATTTTCTCTAGAGATAACAGCAGTCTTGAACCCTGGATTTATAATACCAGGCTGGTCAACATAAGTGGAATGGATTTCGACAGCCAACACGATCTTTGGGTTGCCAATTCGGGGGCATATCATCTTTTGTCTGTTATGGAAAGTAACGGGCAATGGAAGTCATTTTATTTGGGCAGCAGACTTAGCGGAATTGATGTCGGGAAATTAATGGTGGACCAGAACGACGATGTCTGGATCATTAAAAGGAAAAACGGAATGCTCATCGTTTATTCTTTTAACGGAACGCCCAACGATCCATCAGACGATCAGGTAAAAATACTGAGCTCTGGTGCTGGAAACGGTAATATTCCCGGTAGCAGGGTTTATTCCATGGCCACGGATAAAAACGGAGAAGTTTGGGTAGGGACGGATGCCGGTGTGGCAGTATTTTATGAGCCGGGAAATATTTTTGTTTCAGGCAGCAACTTTGATGCCCAGCAGATACTGGTTCCCCGAAACGATGGTTCTGGGCTGGCAGATCTTTTGTTGGCTTCGGAAACCGTTACAGCCATCACCATTGACGGTGCCAACCGAAAATGGATTGGTACGAAGCGAAGCGGTGTTTTTCTGCTTTCGCCTGATGGCCTCAAACAGATATACCATTTCACAACTGCAAACAGTCCCTTACTTTCAGACAATATTACGGGGATTACAATCGATAAAAACGGGGAGGTTTTTATTGGTACCGATAAAGGGCTTATCTCTTTCCGGGGAACCGCAACGGAGGGGCAAAGTACCAACAGTGATGTGTATGCTTTTCCGAATCCTGTTCGGGAAAATTATACCGGTCCCATTGCCATAAAAGGTTTGGTGACCAATGCTTCTGTTAAAATTACAGATACATACGGAAATCTTGTTTATGAAACTGTAGCCAATGGAGGACAGGCTATCTGGGATGGGAATAATTTGGATCATCAGAGAGTAAGCACCGGCGTTTATTTGGTTTTTATTACCAATAGCGATGGCTCTCAGACCATGGTGACAAAAATTCTGGTAATTCATTGAGAAGCCTGACCCCGAAAGCTTTAGGGGGAAGCCGGAAGTCAGAGTATGTAAAAACTAAAACAACTTTTAATAAACCATGAATGTAACAACCCGTGGCATCGTTTTTAATAAGGTCAGATATGCCGAATCCTCACTGGTGGTAAAGGTCTTTACCGAGGAATTGGGTTTGCAATCTTATCTGGTTAAAGGCGTAAACAGTAAAAATGCTCGTTTAAAACCATCTTTGTTTCAGCCACTTTCTTTGCTTGAAATGGTGGTTTACCACAAGGCTTCCCACGGTTTACAGCAGATCAAAGAAGCCCGGGTCGTTTATCTCTGGCAGCATATTTCTTTTTCTCCTGAGAAGCAAAGTATTTTGATGTTTCTTGATGAAGTATTGTACAAAACCATCCGTCATGAAAGTCCTGATAAAGAACTGTTTCAATGGATTTATCATGCGTTGGTATGGTTTGATTTGGAAGAGAATAATTTTCTCAACTTTCATTTGTTATTTCTGATGCAACTTACCCGCTTCCTTGGGTTTTCTCCAAAAAGGGAATTCGCCGGAGGCATGACACATCTTTTTTTTGATATACAGGAAGGTCTTTTTGTTCAAAGCAAACCATCACATACTTATTACCTAGAAGAGCATCAAGCAGATTTCATTTTTGCACTCACGCAAATGGGTTTGGATGGATTAAAAACATTTCGGATAAATAACACTCAAAGGCGCAATATGCTTGATGCTCTTTTGACCTATTACCAGCTTCATTTGCCGGAATTGGGGAAAATCAAATCATTGGACGTTTTGCGTTTGATGAGCGAAGCGAGCAAATCTAAATAGCTTGATTTTCAATGAGTTTCATGCCGAATACCGTTTCAAATTCCTTGATAAGAAGTTGTTTAACTTCTTGCAGGGCCACTGGATGGCCCAGTTCTTTTTGAATGGAAGTCACGCTTTTGGTGGATATTCCACAGGGAACGATCATTTGAAAAAAATCGAGATCCGTATTTACATTTAATGCCAGTCCGTGCATGCTGATCTTTCTATGGATCTTTAATCCGACGGCCGCAATTTTCCTTGCTTTTCCCGGTTTTTGGGAGTCAAGCCAAACGCCTGCTGCATTTTCAATTCTTGACCCGGAAAGGCCGTAATGCCTTATTGTTCTAATAATGGTGGATTCAATCCCAAAAACAAATTCTTTTGGCGAAACGTGGATACGTTCCAGATCAAAAATAGGGTAAACGGTAAGCTGCCCGGGGCCATGGTAAGTAATATCTCCACCACGATCAATCTGAAAAAAGGATATCTTTTTTTCTTTCATCAGCCAATCTGGGATGAGAAGATTTTTCCTTTCACCGTTTTTCCCAAGGGTAAAAACATTAGCATGTTCACAAAGCAACAATCGGCTTTCAGTATCCTGCTCTTTATCTTTTCCTTCGAGGATGTTATTAAATAACTGGATTTGATAATCCCAGGCTTTTTTGTATTCAATCTGGCCGAGATCTTCCCATTTCGCTTGGAACACTTCGTCAGCCATCACAACGTCTTTGTTTTTGGAACATGTTTTTCCGCATGATAAGAAGAGCGAACCAGCGGCCCACTTTCCACAAACTCAAAACCTTTTTCAATTCCAACCTTATGATAGATTTCAAATTGTTCGGGTTTGATGAATTCTTTAACAGGAAGATGTTTTTTGGAAGGTTGCAAATATTGGCCAATGGTAAGAACGCTTACGCCAACTGCCATCAAATCGTCCAATAGTTCGTAAACTTCTTCGGGGGTTTCTCCCAATCCCAACATAATCCCGGATTTGGTGACGGTACCTGAAGCAGCAATATATTTTAAAACTTCCAGACTGCGATCGTATTTGGCGCGGCTTCGTGTCCATGGGGTGATACGCCGCACCGTTTCCAGATTGTGTGAGATCACTTCCGGGCCGGCATCGATCACTTTCTGAATGAGTTCTTCCCGTCCGTCAAAATCAGGAATTAACGTTTCAATGGTTGTTTCCGGGGAAAGCTCCTTGATTCTACGGATAGTCATCGCCCAGATTTCGGCACCGCCGTCTTTAAGGTCATCACGGTCCACAGAAGTCAGGACAGCATGTTTCAGCTTCATGGATTTAACGGTTTCGGCAACCCGGAGGGGTTCTCCCAAATCGGCTGGCAAAGGACGTCCTGTAGCCACATTACAAAAACTACACGCCCGTGTACAAATATCTCCCAGGATCATTAGCGTGGCAGTTCCCCGTCCCCAACATTCGTGCATGTTCGGACAATGGCCGCTGGTGCAAATCGTGTGTAAATTCTTCTTCGCAACAATTTCTTTTACTGCTATATATTCTTTCCCGGAAGGTACTTTTATCTTTAACCATTCGGGCTTTCGAAGTATCGTATTTGAATTTTCCATGGTAGTGTACTCCTTTTAGCGCGTGCAAAATTAGGCAAATTGAACGTATTGTCACGGGAATAGTGTTTAAATTTATTTTCCTTTTCCGGGGCAACCCGCTTCTTTCGGCGTAGAGCACTATTCAAACATTTTGAAAATTTATTTTTTAGCTTTTTAAACCCTGGATTTCAAAGTGATTTTATCTACTTTTGTGTAGGATTTACCGGGAAAACTGTGGGCTTTTCATGTACAAAAAAAATTATTCCAGTCGTAAGTATGTTGTTATAGGCATTTTTGTCATAATTGCCTTGTTGTTTTTAGGACGACTGTTTTATCTTCAGGTGGCAAGCAACCGGTACCAGCTTTCGGCCAGGAACATTGCGTTAAGGAGTATTGTGGAATATCCGCCCAGGGGCAGGATTTTCGACCGCAGTCATCATCTTTTGGTGTACAATGATGCTGTTTATGATTTGATGGTAATTCCCCGACAGGTGAAAGAGATGGATACGCTGAAATTCTGTCATTTATTGGGGGTCAGCAAATCTTTTTTCGATGATGAGATGAAAAAAGCCAAGAATTATTCCTATTATAAACCTTCAGTATTTTTAAAACAGCTGTCGAAAAAAGAGAAAGGCCCCATTGAAGAAATAATGTATGAATTTCCTGGTTTTTATTTCCAAACCAGAACTTTGCGCCATTATCCTATGCCCATTGCTGCCAATGTACTCGGCAATGTAGGAGAAGTGAGTGTCAACGATTTACGAAGAGACCATTTTTACAGTCCGGGCGATTATATAGGGAAATCGGGTATCGAAAAATATTATGAAAAAGAACTGCGTGGCAAAAAGGGTTCAAGAATTGTAGAAGTGAATGTTCATAACATTGTGAAGGGGAGCTTTCAGAATGGCAAGTTTGATACCCTTGCTGTTCAGGGTGAGGACATTACTTTGGGCCTGGATGCAAAATTGCAGGCTTTTGGCCAAAAACTCATGAGAAATAAAACAGGAAGTATTGTGGCTCTTGATCCGAAAACGGGAGAAATCCTTGCTATGATCTCCAGCCCCAGTTATGATCCCAATCTTCTTGTAGGACGCTCCCGTTCCAAAAACTACAACAAACTGTTGCATGATTCACTGAGACCTTTAATGAATCGTGCCGTTTTGGGAACTTATCCGCCGGGTTCTTCTTTCAAACCCGTGAATGCATTGATAGCATTACAGAATGGTGTGATTACGGCACAAACCATGTTTACCTGCCAGGGAAAACGCTCTGTGCCTATTGCTTGTGATGAAAATCATGTTTCACCTCTTGATATGATAACGGCCATTGCAGTTTCCTGTAATTCTTATTTTTGGAAGACGTTCAAACGAATCATGGACAATCCAAAGTTTGCCGACATGCATCTGGCCTATGTGGATTGGTACAATAAAGTTAAGACGTTTGGTTTTGGTCAGCTTTTTAATACGGACATTCCCTTTGAGCGTCCGGGTAACATTCCTTCCAAACGTTATTTTGACCGGTTGTATCGGGGAAGCTGGAATGCGCTTACGGTTCGTTCCTTAAGCATTGGTCAGGGTGAAATATTGGTTACCCCAATTCAACTGGCTAACGAGGCTGCAACATTAGCCAACAGAGGTTATTATATTGCGCCGCATTTTATTGAGTCCATGGGCAACAACGACACCCTACCTGCGCGATTTACGAAAAAGCACTTTGTTGCGGTACAAAATCCGTTGTATTACAAGCAAGTCATTGAAGGCATGAAAAATGTTATTGATTCTAGTATAGGGACTGCTCGTTTTTACTATATGGATAGTATTTCCCAGGCAGGAAAAACAGGAACGGCGCAAAACCCTCATGGTAAAGATCATTCTCTTTTTTTGGAGTTTGCACCTGTTGATCATCCAAAAATTGCCATTGCTGTAATTGTAGAAAATGCTGGCTATGGAACGGCTTGGGCAGCTCCAATAGCGAGCCTTATGGTAGAAAAATACCTGACAGGAAAAATTAAACGTATTAAGTTGGAACAAAGAATGTTGAAGGGGGATTTAAATCACAATACAAATCCATGAACAGAAGGGGAAGTGTCATAGGAAGTCCCGACTGGCTGTTGCTGGTTTTATATTTAGCCCTTGTTCTGTATGGCTGGCTGAGTATTTATTCTGCTACGGCTACAAGTGACACCGCCAGAATCTTCGACCTTTCACAACGCTATGGAAAACAACTTCTATGGATTGGATTGGCCCTTTTCCTCGGTTTCTCAATTTTGTTGATTGACGCCAAATTTTTCTCCGCTTTTGCTTATGTACTCTATGCGATCATGCTGATTGTGCTGATGGCAGTGTTAGTGGTCGGGATTACCGTTGCGGGATCAAAATCATGGTTTCAGTTTGGTTCCTTTGCCTTGCAACCTGGGGAATTTGCAAAGTTTACAACCGCGCTGGCGCTTGCAAAATACTTAAGTCTTGTTAACGTGGACATGAGAAGCTTGAAGACCAAAATATTGGCGATGACAATTATTGCAGTTCCTGCTTTATTGATTCTTATGCAAAATGATACCGGTTCTGCCCTGGTTTATGTTGCTTTTATTCTGGTTTTGTTTCGCGAGGGGCTTTCGGGTCTGACTATTGTTTCAGTCATTGTAGCTACTATTTTATTTATTGTCACCGTCGTATTTGGGGAAGTTTACATCGCATTAGCATTGGTAGTTTTGGTGCTATTGGCTTTTCTGATCTTTAAAAAGGTTCGTAAGAACTGGGGTGCTTTGGTGGTAAGTTTATCTCTGTCGCTGCTATTCGTATTTAGTGTCCATTATGCTTTCACTAAAGTTCTTGAACAGCACCAGCGCGTCAGAATTCAGGTTCTGCTTGGACTGAAAAAAGATCCGCTAGGCGCAGGATATAACGTGAATCAGGCTAAAGTTGCTATTGGTTCAGGAGGGTTGACAGGCAAAGGATATTTTGACGGAATGCTTACAAGAAATCATTTTGTCCCTGAGCAAAGTACTGATTTTATTTTCTGCACCATTGGTGAGGAACGGGGCTTCATTGGCACCGCTGTATTGATTTTGTTATTTCTTGCTTTAATGATTCGGATCGTCCAGCTTGCCGAACGACAGCGATCTCCATTCAGCAGGATCTATGGATATGGCGTGGCGTCATTGATATTTTTCCACTTTTCTGTGAACATTGCCATGACTATCGGGCTGGCTCCGGTGGTGGGAATACCATTGCCTTTCTTTAGTTACGGTGGTTCTTCGCTTTGGGCCTTTACCATCCTTCTCTTTATATTCATCAAACAGGATGCAGACCGCCTGAACGTTTTGTGATTCTTTTACCTGGACTTTCTCCCTTTCCATTCATACGAAAAAAAGAGTCCTTTTAGGGCTGCTACAGGAATGTAAAATGGGTAAATGATCTCGAACAGTAGCATATATCTCAAGAGTTTTCCTTTGTTTGAAAACTCTCCAAAAGCTTGTAGTAAAGGAAGATCTATAAATAATTTTAGTAAAATGAATAATAAGAAAATAGATAAAACCCAGGGAATCAGAAGACCCAAAAGGAAGCAAAGGACCAAAAGGGTATTGAATGTAAAAACGGCAAAAGCCACAAATATCGGCCAGGGCTGGTCGTAAGCCTTTGCCTTGGAGCCCCAGCGGACACGTTGTTTCATAAATTCTTTGAAAGATATGGGTGCCCGGGTCCGAATAATGCTGGCTTTATTTTTCAGAAATCGAATGGTGTGGCTGCCGTATTTCTGGGTAAGATATTGGATCAGAAATACATCATCACCGGAGGCATGTTCCTGTCTTTGGGCCTCCGCCCCGGCTTCCAGAAAAGCATCTCTTTCAAAAGCAAGATTGGCCCCGTTTCCCATAAAAGGTAAACCGGAAGCGCCAGATCCAGCTCCCGATGCAACAAGGCTCATAAATTCGAAAGAAAAGAATTTTTGGAAGAAAGTTTCTTCTTTGTCGTAAACCACTGCTCCAAAGATCAGTAAAGGATGTTCTTCATCATAAAATGAAACCAGACTCGTCAGCCAGTTTTTACCGGCAATACAATCGGCATCGGTACAAACGATAAGATTTCCCGATGCAAATTGAATTCCTTCCAGCAGGGATTGTTTCTTGCCGTGGCCGGAAGCATTCAAAAGTTTAATTTTTATATTCTGTGTTCCGGTTGTAAACCGGTTGATGATTTCCGGACTTTCATCGATGGAATGGTCGTTTACCAAAACAACTTCCCAAAGACCTTTGGGATATGTCTGTTCCATCAGACTGTTTATCAAGTTTTCGATATGTTGCGATTCGTTTCTGAAAGCCACGACAACGCTTAATTTGGTGCTGAAATTGCGTACTGAAGACGTGAACGTTTTCATCCGGTACCATCCGATGGTGAAAAGTAAGACTACCAGGAAGTACAGCAATGCACTTGCTGCAAGGATGTAAATAAAGATTTTAGCTGTCATGGTTATTTCTAAAAAATTTAAGCTTAAAGATAAAAAGTACCCCCAGCACAGCGGGGATTGCAAGGTTGAGAAACCAAAGAACGGACGAAGCGGCAACAATTTGTTCCATGATATTATCAGGAATGGCTGCTCCGCCAAAATAGAGACCAAAGACATACAAACTCACAGAACCCCGGACACCCAGTTCAGATAACGCTATGGTCGGAATGATTGACATAACCAGGTAAATGGCACTGATAATGATCATGGCTTCTACATAACTAATCTTTATCTGAAACATCCTGAACAAAACAAAGAACTGAAATGAAAAAACAAAATAACGAAAAATACTGAGAAGCAATACTTTTAGTAGAAGATCAGCTTTATACGATGAAAAAATATCCACATAACGTTCGGTCCTGAAATAGACTTTTCCACTGATTTTACGGATGATGAGTGAAAATGCAGAGAAGTTCAAATAGGCAAATACCAAAGCTGCCATCACAAAAACGGCCGTCAAGATAATTCCGGAATAAGCCCAGATACTCGTCAAATGATATTGAACCAGCCACCTGTGGATAAAAATAACTATGGCAACAATTCCGAATAAAAGTGTCGTCAGGTATTGGGCCATACTTCCCAACATGGTGATTAGTGTGGCTTGTATCCTGTTTGCCTTTTTCAGGATGAAAACCCGGCCCAGGTAATCGCCCACCCGATTTGGCATGAACATACTTACTGATATTCCAGCCAGTACTGCTTTTAGTGAATTCCAGAGATTTATCTGTTCCAGTTTGGTGATCAGCAATTGCCATTTATAGCTTTCCAGCAGAAGGTTTACCGGAATAAGTATCAGAACCAGTAGCGACAGAAGTTGAAAGTTTCTATGTCCCGTCAGGGCTCTAAAATTATCCCAAAGAGAAAGCAAATTGTGCTTGTAAAACAGCTGATCATACAGATAGTAAAAGGTCAGCACAAAAATAGCGAGACGGATGAGGATGTTGTATGTTTTGCTTAATTTTGCCATAAAAAGTAGCCTTGGCTAAAGAAAGAATAATTTTAGGAATTGATCCCGGAACCAATATTATGGGTTACGGACTGGTTCATCAAAACGGGAACAAAATCTTTTTGATCACTATGGGTATTTTGAAATTGAGCCAGTATGGTAACCATGCGTTAAAATTAAAAAAGATTTTCGAACGTACACTGAGTCTGATAGAACAATATCGTCCTGATGAACTGGCCATTGAGGCTCCTTTTTATGGGAAAAATGTCCAGTCAATGCTTAAATTGGGCCGTGCACAAGGTGTTGCTATGGCTGCGGCACTCTACAAGGAGCTGCCGATTTTTGAATATTCACCAAAGAAAATAAAGCAGTCTATTACAGGAAATGGAAATGCTTCGAAAGAACAGGTGGCCGGTATGCTGAAAAGCATCCTCAATTTTCAGGAAATCCCGGAACATCTGGACGCAACCGACGGACTGGCTGCTGCAGTTTGCCATTTCTTCCAGGGTAACAATCCCGGCAGCGAAAAAAGCTATAACAGTTGGAAAAGTTTTGTTAAAGAAAACCCTGACCGGCTAAAAGAATAGATCCTTTCCGCTTTACATCAGCTTTTCGAGTCCATCAACTTTCCCTACAACGAGGATTCTCATCTCATCAAAATTGAGATATTGCCTAGCAGTTTCTAAAAGAATGCCGGGCGTTATTTTCATCATCTCATCCAGTTCTTTTTTATAAAGATCGAATTCAAAACTGAGTTCCAGACTTTTCAAGAATCTGTCGGCCAGTGAGAACGGTCCATCGAAATGCCGAAGAAAAGCCCCATACATATAATTTTTTACCACCGTCAGTTCATCCTGAGGAACTTCCTCTTGTGACAAACGCTCCATTTGATGCTTGATTTCGTTGATTGCTGCAGCGGTATGATCGGCGTTTACTTCTGTAGCAACAGCAAGGTAATCAGCTTGCCTGAAATTTTGGATGAAAGAACTCACACCGTAGGTGTAGCCTTTATCTTCCCGGAGGCTGCTCATAAGGCGTGAACCAAAGTAGCCGCCCAAAATTGTATTGAGCAAACGTAGTCTTGAATAATCCGGATGACGACGGTTTATTGTGGTAGTCCCGATCCGAAGCGCTGATTGTAAAGCATTTTCTTTTTCAAAAAATCTAATCTTTTCGGAAACTGTTTCGGTATAGCTGTCTTTCAGCACTGGTATTGTTTCTTTTTTCCTCCACAGATCGCCCAAAGATTGCTTTAACAGATTTAAAAGTTCACCGGTGATCTTGCCACTTAAAACCAGATAAGCATTTTTGGGATGGTAGAAATTTTCATGGAAATACAGGACATCTTCCTGTTTCAGTTTTCCAAAATCATTTTCGTTGAGTGTCTGTCCGTAGGGGGAATTTTCTCCGAATAATAACTTGTTAAACTCAAGCGAGGCACGATAGCTCACCTTTTGAATGTTTACCAGGAAATTCTGTTTTTTTCTTTCTTCATAAAGCTCAATCTCATTTTTCTGGAAAGAAGCTTTGGTAAGAATTTCCGCCATCAAAGGCAGAAGTCTGTCATAATATTTTGTGAGGGCAAAAAGTGTGAGCCCCGCTTTATCTTTACTGATAAAAGGATCGAGATAAGCTCCGTAAAAATCCAACATGCCTGCTATTTCTAATGCTGTGTGGTTTTGGGTTCCTTCGCTCAACAATTTATTTACGGCGTTGGCCTGAAGTTTTTGACTCTGAAGCGCATTTCCCGCATCAAAAACCACATCAAGACGGGTAACATCCTGCTCTTTATCAGGAATCAGAAAAACCCGCATTCCATTACTGAGAGTAATTTTCTTAGGTTCGCTGATGTTTAGCGACAAAGGTTTTCCCAATTCGGGGGCATTCAGACGGTTTGGATGTATTTTGGAGATCATCAGTTGTTTTTTGCTTTGTAATATAAAATGTTCATTTTGTCTTCTGTAAAGAACTCTTTCATGGTATTTTGTATGTCATGAACTGTTACGGAACGATACTTTTTGGCTTCATCATTAAACAATCCGGCATCGCCGAGCATTTCGAAATAACTTAGTCCCATGGCTTTCTCCAGAATGGATATTTCTGAAAAAACCAGGTTTGCTTCGGCTTTGTTTTTTACTTTTTGAAGTTCTTTTTCGTCAACAGGTTCCTGCATCAACTTTTTCATTTCTTCCATGATGGCTTCTTCAACAGTCTTAAATTCTGTGGAATTATACAATTTCCCGCTGATAACAAGCATTCCGCCATCTAAATCACCTGTAATATATGCCTGCACTTCCAAGAGCCATTGATTTTCTTTCACCAGCTTTTGATAAAGTCTTGATGAATTTCCAGTGGATAAAAGATCGCTGATCAGGTCGCAGGCATAGTAATCTTTTTCAGTGCGTTTTGGCATGTGCCATGCCATGTAAAAAGCATGCTGCGGTACCGGTCTTTCCACTTCGAGCCTTCGCGTTTCTGTTTGCACAGGTTCCTGCGGATAAAGATGGTTGATGTTTTCTCCGGAAGGAATGGGACCGAACCATTTTTCTGCCAGTCTTTTCATCTCATTAAGCTCTACATTACCTACCACACAAAGAATGGCATTGTCGGGGTTGTAATATTTGTTATAAAAACTTTTTACATCTTCCATGGTGGCGATCTCAATGTGCCGGATGTCCTTTCCGATGGTATTCCACTGATAAGGATGTACCTTGTAGGCCAGTGGTTTCAGCAAAAGATACACATCACCGTAAGGCTGGTTCAGATAGCTTTGCTTGAACTCTTCGATGACCACCTGCCGTTGTACATCCAGACTTTTTTCGCTGAAAGCCAACGACAGCATCCGGTCGGATTCCAGCCAGAATGCCGTTTCCAGGTTGTTTTTTGGAATGGTAAGATAATAGTTGGTGAAATCGTTGTTGGTAAAAGCATTGTTGTCGCCCCCGGCATACTGAAGCGGATTGTCGTAATTGGGAATGTTTACCGAGCCACCGAACATCAGGTGTTCAAACAGATGTGCAAAGCCGGTCTTGTCGGGACTTTCATCGCGCGAACCCACCTGATATAAAATATTAACGGCCACCATGGGCGTGTTTTTGTCATGATGGACCAAAACCCGCAAGCCGTTCTCCAAAGTAAAGCGATCAAAATGCAACATATATCTTTTCCTTTCCGGTTGTTCTCTTTTTAAAATTTGGATGCAAAATTAACGAATGTCTGATAACTCCGTCCACTATCTGAATCAGAATGGTTTTTTAATGAAAAAATTAAACTTAGATTGCCACGAATTCGCGAATTATAACGTTAAGTTATATAGAAACGGACGTCATAGCGATGATTTCGCCTGAGGCGAGAGAAGAAGCTATCTCATTAATACCATTTAACTAATTAAATTATGAGATTGCTTTGTCGGCTTTGCCCACAGCCTTCTCAAAGCTCCGCGTAATGACGCGAGGGGAAATTGATGATTTTGGTTAACAAACGATAATCTCAATAATAATGCATCATTGCGATCTGTCATGGCGGAGAAAAGACCTTATAATCAGAAAGTTTAAATAATAATACTGGGATATGTACCTAACATATTAAAAAACATAGTATTTTCGGAGGTTATGAGAATTCCAGAAAATCAAATAGCAGGGGACTACTTTTCCAAAGATTAATTGAACAAGGAGTCTTACATGAACCTGTTGATTGTAAATAAATTAAGCATATGTGGCATGTGCATGCCCCAGTAATAATATTGTCAGACTGCAGAATTTAATGTGCCTCCAGCCAGTTGTTCCCGGTGTTCATGTCTACTTCGATGGGGATGTCCAGTTCAAGGGCGTGTTTCATCTTTTCTTCCACAAGGATTTTCACTTCTTCAATTTCATCTTTATGAACATCGAAAACAAGCTCATCATGCACCTGAAGGATCATCCGGCTTTTTAATTTACGCTTTTGAATTTCCCTGAAAAGGTTGATCATGGCGATTTTGATCATGTCTGCCGAAGAACCCTGGATGGGAGCATTGATGGCGTTTCGTTCAGCATAGCCACGCACTACGGCGTTGGCGGAATTTATGTCATTGATGTAACGTCGCCGTCCCAGGATGGTCTCGACATAGCCAAGTTCTTTGGCAGATTCAATGGTACTTTTCATGTATGCGTCAATGCCCGGGTACTTTTCAAAATAGCTTTTGATGATCTCAGAAGCTTCCCTGCGGGAGATGCCCAGCCGTTCCGATAAACCAAAGGCTGAGATCCCGTAAATAATTCCAAAGTTGACGGTTTTTGCCCGGCGGCGCATTTCTTTGCTGATTTCTACCGGAGGAAGTCCATAAACACGGGATGCCGTGGCTGTATGAATGTCCATTCCTTTTCTGAAAGCGTCCATCATGTTGTAATCTTTACTAAGATGGGCAACAATACGCAGTTCAATCTGGGAATAGTCTGCCGCCAGCAGGGTGTAATCACTGTTTCGTGGAATAAAAGCTTTCCGGATCTCCCTTCCCCGCTCGGTGCGGATGGGAATATTTTGCAGGTTCGGATTGTTGGAACTTAACCTCCCGGTAGCTGCAACAGCCTGATTGTATGAAGTATGAATGCGCCCATCCCGCTGGTTGACCAGTTGCGGAAGCGCATCCACGTAAGTGGATTTTAATTTGGTAAAAGAACGGTATTCTAGGATTTTCTCCACAATGGGATGGCGAAAAGACAATTTTACCAGAACATCTTCTCCCGTGGAATACTGCCCGGTTTTGGTCTTTTTCGGTTTATCGGAGATTCTGAGTTTATCAAACAGAATATCGCCGAGTTGTTTTGGTGATGAGATGTTGAATTTCTGACCAGCAAGGTCCCAAATTTCTTTTATTAATTCTGCAATTTCTTTCTCCAGCAGATTGCCGAATTCGTTCAGTACGGGAATATCCAATTTTACACCTTCCGTTTCCATGGATGCCAGTACTGGTACCAAAGGCATTTCTGTTTCTTCAAAAAGTTTCAAGGTTCCGGTTTTCTTAAGCAAGGGCTCCAATACTTGTTTGAGCTGCCAGGTTACATCTGCATCTTCTGCTGCATATTCTTTGATGAGATCGGCCTCCACGGTGCGCATGCTAAGTTGCTTAACTCCTTTTTTCCCAATCAGGTTTTCGATGGGAACCGGCCGGTAATTCAAATATTTTTCAGACAAATAGTCCATGTTGTGCCGCCGGTCCGGTTCCAACAGGTAATGGGCGATCATAGTATCGAAAAACTTGCCTTTGACTTCCACATCATACCACTGAAGCATGGAAATGTCGAATTTTATATTCTGTCCGGTTTTTTCGATGTTTTCATTTTCCAGTGCATCTTTAAAAACGGCAATGGTTTTAACCGCATCGTGATAAGATTCGGGAATAGGGATATAATAAGCTTCGTGCGGTTCAAAGCAGAAAGACATCCCTACCAGTTCGGCACTGTTGGGATCGATACCGGTGGTTTCGGTGTCGAAACAAAATGATTTTTGTTTCGACAGTTTCGCTGCAAGCTCTTTTATTTTTTCAGGTGTGTCTAAATAATAATACTGATGTTCTGTATTGTTGATGTCTTTCATGTCCGAGTCTTCTTCCTCTTGCGTTTCGATGGAAAAATTCAGTTCAAGACTGGCTTCTTCGGGCTGGTTATTTTCCAGTGAAAGCTGGGTAAAGAATCGTTTGGCATAATTCCGGAATTCTAACTCATCAAAAAGCTTTTTCAACGCTTCTACATTTGGCTGGGTAAGGCGCAGATTTTCTTCTTCGAAAGGAACCGGGACATCCAGCAGAATGGTGGCCAGTTGTTTGGACAAGAGCGCCTGGTCCGTAAATTGTTCTAGATTTTCCTTAAGCTTTCCTTTCAGCTGATCTGTGTTTTTGAGCAGGTTTTCCACAGAGCCAAATTCTGCGATCAATTTGGCAGCTGTTTTTTCTCCTACTCCCGGAACACCGGGAATGTTATCCACAGCATCGCCCCACAGGCCTAAAATATCTATGAATTGTTCAGGATTTTGAATGGAATATTTTTCGCAAACTTCCTTAACCCCCATAATCACTGGTTTTTCACCGCCCCGAGCCGGTTTGTAAAGAAAGATATGATCGGAAACCAATTGTCCAAAATCTTTGTCGGGGGTCATCATGTAAGTAGTAAAACCTTCTTGTTCAGCTCTTTTGGCAAGCGTTCCGATGATGTCATCGGCTTCGTAGCCTTCTGCAATAATTACGGGAATGTTCATTCCTCTGATGAGTTCCATAACGTAAGGGATGGAAGCGGCAAGGTCTTCCGGCATTTTCTCACGGTTGGCTTTGTACTCCGCGAAATCTTCGTGTCGCTGTGTGGGAGCCCTGGTGTCAAAAGCTACGGCGATATGTGTGGGCTTTTCCTTTTTCAGGATCTCCAGCAAGGTGTTGGCAAATCCCAAAATAGCAGAAGTATTTTGTCCTTTAGAATTAATCTGCGGGTTGCGGCTCATGGCAAAAAAAGCACGGTAAATAAGTGCCATGGCGTCGAGCAGAAAAAGTTTCTTTTGTTCGGGCATAATCTTAACATTAAAAAACAAAAGTAATCAAAATGAAGGCGCTTAGAAATACGGTATCAAATTGACTGATGACACTGAATAATTTAATGATCCATGGGAGATTAAGACATAAATAAGTCTTGTCTTCAGGTAGAAAAATTTTCCGGTTGGGCAGTTACCTTTTACCCGATCTGGGAAATGAAATAACCGTGGTGTAAATTGCCATCCCGATTCTGGTAAGAATCATCTCCGTGAAGGGAATTGTTATCCCGTTTTTACCGTTTCCGCTTGAGACAGACTTATTTCTCTTGTCTTCGTCAGTTTTTTGCAACACCCACCTAAGTCATTG
>CAZPPK010000040.1:0-21168 GCA_964588415.1 uncultured Lentimicrobiaceae bacterium | reverse complement strand
AACAATGCGATTGCCAATATGCTCAAAATTGTTTCTTAGGTTGACGCCAATGCGATAATTATCGGGAGTGAAGACGCAAAAATCCGGTTCAATTGAGCCGGATTTTTTATTTTTATCTAAAAAAACTGTGGAAATGATTTAGTAATCAAAAGGCCGCTTCAGTTCCTGATCAATTTCTGTAGCCACCTTCTTTAATTCAAAAAATCGTTGCATCAATACAGATACCTCACCATCGTCTTTAGCATCTTTCAGTTGGGTGGTTATTTCTCGTAAAACCCTTGATATTAATTTAGTACGCAGGGTATTAAGCGTAGTTACAAGTGTCTGATGAAGATCATCATTTTCTTTCTTGACATAAATTTTATGCCGGACCCAGTTGTGGCTTAGTTCATAAGGCTCAGCAATCAGATCAATGACACAAGCCGAGATTTCCTTATCCGGATGATGGATAAAATAAGCTTCATCCGGGCTGTCGCCTGTAGGAACCCTTTCTTTTATTTCCCCCACAATCTGATTGTAAACTTTGTTTTCAAAAACAACGTCGTCGTCATCGAGGCTTTCAAGGATGTATTCTGCAACAGTGACTTCCCTTTCCACTTCGATCACTTCTCCCATCTCATCTTCAACAGAATCCGAGATTTTAATTCTTTGTGGGCCATACAAAAGGAGCAGCCGCATGATCTCATTTTCATGCTCGCTGATATCAAAAGGATCGAGTTCGGACTGCCGCTCTGTCTCATAATTTTCTTCAATCAGCACTTGCTCATCTTCTACAGTCTGAAAGCTTTGTTTTCTGTATTTATCCCGTAGCAACTTGTTCAGCGCATTCATCAGCGTTTGCTCAGGAAGCTCCATAACGTTGCTGCATTCCTTAATGTAAACAGTCCTGATGATTGCATCGGGAATGTGCGAGATGGTTTGAACAATTTCTTTTATCAATGAAGCCCTGGCAACAGGATCTCCCTGGGTTTCACCCATCAAAAGACGCGTCTTAAAGGAAATGAAATCCATGGCTTCTTTTTCCACAAATGATTCCAGCTCAGAATAAGTATGAGCGCGCGCAAAAGAATCCGGATCTTCGCCTTCGGGGAACAAAACAATTTTAACATTCATTCCCTGATCAAGGATCATATCAATTCCACGGAAAGAAGCTTTTATACCTGCCGAATCTCCGTCATATAAAATGGTAATATTAGGCGTATATCTCTTGATAATCTTTACCTGATCAGCTGTTAGTGAAGTTCCTGAAGAAGCCACAACATTCTCAATTCCTGCCTGATGCAGTGAAATAACATCTGTGTATCCTTCAACCAGATAGCAATTGTCTTTTTTAACAATCTCATTTCTGGCAAAGAAAATCCCATAAAGGCTTTTGCTTTTATTGTAAATATCTGACTCGGGTGAATTGAGATACTTGGCAACTGTTTTTTCACTGGTGAGAATTCTTCCGCCAAAACCGATGATCTTGCCAGTCAGATTGTGAATAGGAAAAATAACTCGTCCACGGAAACGGTCAACAAAATGGTCACCTTTATCGATGGATAATCCGGTTTTCAGGAGAATATCCTTTTTATAGCCATTTCTTAATGCATGATCAGAATAGAAATCCCTTGCCGGAGCATAACCAAGCTGGAATTTTTTCAGAGTTGACTCCAAAAAACCACGTTCCTTCAGATAAGTAAGGCCAATTGATTTTCCTTCTTCGTTATTGAAAAGATAATCCTGAAAATAACCGGAAATAAATGAATTCAGCGTAAACATGCTTTCATGCGCATCCATTTGTTTCTGTTCTTCAGCAGTTAACTGCTCTTCTTCAATTTCTATGCTATATTTTTTCGCAAGATATTTTAACGCTTCCGGGTAGGAATAATGTTCGTGTTCCATAACAAAACCCACTGCATTGCCAGCCTTTCCACAGCCAAAACATTTATAAATACCTTTGGCAGGAGATACTGTAAACGAAGGCGTTTTCTCATTATGAAAAGGGCATAACCCAATTAAATTCACCCCTCTCCTTTTAAGGTTCACAAAGTCTCCAACCACTTCATCTATTCTGGCGGTTTCAAATATGGTTTGTATGGTATCCGGTTTTATCACGATCTGAAAAATATGACGCTAAATTAATACAAAAAAAGAGAGGTAACCAGGACGGTTACCTCTCAAAAACCAACAATTATGAAAACCCTTTAAACAAAGCAAAATGTAAAAAGAACTTTACTCTTGCATTTGTCTGTTGCAAATATACGACAATTTTTTCATTTTGGTTTAAACTTTTGAAAAAAGTTGTTAATTTTTGTTAATCATTGCGTGTAATGCACTTGTTAACTTAATTTTGCACCATGAATAAAAAGTTGACAGCCTTAATAATAACTCTGGTCACGATAGCAAGTTGCGGATTACTTTTAGTTCAGGTATATTGGATAAGAAACGCTATTATGGTGAAACAAGCTATGTTTAACCGTGATGTGAATCAGGCCATGAGTCATGTTGTTATCGGATTAGATAATTTACGGTTTCAGTCATATTTTCTCAATTCGAAAACCTTTTATCAGAAAAATCAAGGTACATTTGCCCTGTTTGACTCTATAAATTCGGATTTAATAACCAACCAACCCAAACTGAATAATGCTAAAGATATTACCCGGTTTCTGAAAAAAAGAAACCAACTGAATAAAGCTTACACTAAACTTTTCAATACGTTTCAGGGAACCGACAACATGAATTTTTTTACCTCTCATCAAAATACCATTGATTCACTCATTTCCAATGCACTTCAAAAAAAGCACATTTGGACTACGTTTGAATATGGAGTTTACAATCCATTGAAAAACACCATGATTTTTCAGAAAACAGGCAAGTATCCCAATAACCTGATTAATAACAGCTTCGTTTATAATTTAGCGCCCATTGGGAATAATCTGCAGTTTCCCTTGAAATTTCTTCTGTTTTTTCCAAAGGAACAATTGTTCATTGTAAGTACACTTTATAAACTTCTTTTCGTTTCGATGATGCTTTTTCTAATCCTGATCGGATCGTTTTCTTTCAGTATTTATATCATAAACAAGCAAAAGAAATTATCGGTCATGAAAAATGACCTTATCAACAACATGACCCATGAATTCAAAACGCCGATTTCAACAATTTCATTGGCCTGTGAAGTGTTACATGATGAAACAGTAAAAAAATCACCCGAGCTTTTTCAAAATTATATCAGCATCATAGGGGAAGAAAACAAAAGGCTGGAAACCATGTCGGAGCATATTTTACGTTCGGCTACGCTTGATAACGGAAAACTGAAATTACATAAAGAGACTTTGGATATTCATGAGCTGGTATTGAAAGCAGCGAACAGGAAACAGTTGAATGTAGAAAATAAAGGCGGATCCATCAGTACTCACCTGAATGCCCCGCTTTCAATGATCAACGGGGATCGTACACATCTCACCAATCTTTTTACCAATTTGTTAGACAACGCGCTAAAATACAATATCAAAGACCCCATCATTCAGGTAGACAGTAAAAACCTTCAGGAAGGAATTTTGATCAGCGTAAAAGATAACGGAATAGGTATCAGTAAATCCAATCAAAAAAAGATATTCCAGAAACTTTATCGCGTACACACCGGAAATGTTCACGATTTTAAGGGCTTTGGGCTTGGCTTAAATTATGTCAAAGCGATTGTCGAACAGCACAACGGAAAGATAACAGTAGAGTCTGAACTGGGAAAGGGCTCTATTTTTCACGTATATTTACCCAACGAAAAATTATAGATTATGGATAACAAAATCAATGTTTTACTGGCAGAAGACGACCGGAATTTAGGCAGTATTTTAAAATCTTATTTAGAAGCAAAAGGATTTCGCACCACCCTTTGTGATAACGGGAAAGTGGCTTTGGAAGCATTCAAAAAAGATGAATACAACTTCTGCATTTTCGATGTTATGATGCCTGTAATGGACGGATTTACACTTGCAAAAGAAATCAGAAAACTGGATAAAAAAGTGCCTTTATTGTTTTTAACTGCGAAAACCATGCAGGAAGACAAACTCGAAGGTTTCGAAATTGGTGCCGATGATTACATCACCAAACCTTTCAGTATGGAAGAACTCCTGCTTCGGTTAAAAGCCATTCTTAGGCGCAGCAACATGGAAGATAATAAACACGTGAACCATATTTACAAATTTGGAAAATACACTTTTGATTACGACCACCAACATTTGAGCATTGGCAAAAAACAGGAAAAACTTACATCAAAAGAGGCTGAATTACTTAGGCTGCTTTGTGATCATTTAAATGAAGTGCTGGACCGGACCGTAGCATTGAATAAAATCTGGTACGACGATAGTTATTTCAATGCCCGTTCAATGGATGTTTACATTACCAAACTCCGGAAATTCCTAAAAGAAGATTCCAATGTGGAATTGATTAATGTTCACGGGGTTGGTTTTAAACTTGTTGCTCCACAGGTCTAATTCTCTGGTTAACCAGAGATAAAGACTTGTTAAACATTCATTTCGGGGATATCTCCTTCAACGATCAGGTTTGCCCCTGTTTTTGAAACAATTTCTTCCACGGAAACGCCCGGTGCACGTTCCAGCAAACGGAAACCATTTTCTGTTACATCAATCACTGCCAAATTGGTTACTATTTTCTTTACACAGGAAACGCCCGTCAAAGGGAGCGTACACTCTTTCAGTAGTTTAGGATTACCAGCCCGATCGGTGTGGGTCGTTGCAACAATGATATTTTGTGCCGAGGCAACCAGATCCATAGCGCCGCCCATGCCTTTCACCATTTTTCCGGGAATTTTCCAGCTGGCAATATCTCCCTTTTCCGTAACTTCAAAAGCGCCTAAAACCGTAAGATCGATATGCCCGCCCCTGATCATGGCAAAGCTCGTAGCCGAATCAAAAAAGGAAGCCCCTTTTGTATAGGTTACTGTTTGTTTACCAGCATTAATAAGGTCGGCATCAACCTGATCTTTTGCCGGGAAAGGGCCAATGCCCAACAAACCGTTTTCCGATTGCAACACCACTTCAACGCCTTCGGGAATGTAATTGGCAACGAGAGTAGGGATTCCAATCCCAAGATTTACATAATAGCCATCTTGTAGTTCCTGGGCAATTCGTTTTGCTATTCCATTTTTATCTAAACTCATCCTTTATTTCTTTTAGATTATTTGTTCATCAAATCTACTATCTGCATATCAGTTCCGTGTAGTTGTAAATTCGATGCGTTTTTCATATTTCTCACCCTGAAAGATCCGCTGAACAAAAATTCCGGGAGTATGAACACTATTGGGATCCAGCTCACCGGCCGGAACCAGTTCTTCCACTTCAGCTATGGTAATTTTTCCGGCCATAGCCATCATGTGATTAAAATTATTGGCGGTTTGTCTGTAAATCAGATTTCCGGCAGTATCCCCTTTCCAGGCTTTTACCAAAGCAAAATCAGCCATAAGAGCTGTTTCGAGAAGGTATTTCTTGCCATTAAACTCACGAACTTCTTTTCCTACGGCGACTTCAGTTCCATAACCAGCCGGCACAAAAAAAGCTGGAATTCCTGCGCCACCGGCACGACACCGCTCGGCAAGTGTTCCTTGCGGGATAAGATCCACTTCTAATTCTCCCGACAGTAATTGTCTTTCGAATTCACTATTTTCACCTACATAAGATGAAATCATCTTTCTTATTTGATGCCTTTCCAGCAGGATACCCAGTCCAAAATCATCAACTCCGGCATTGTTGGAAATACAAACCAACCCTTTCACACCCAAATCGTGCAATGCCTGAATGGTTTTTTCCGGAATACCACACAGGCCGAAACCACCCAGCATTAATGTCATATTATCTTTAATGCCTCGGATCGCTTCTTCTGCTGATTTTACAACTTTATTCATTGGATTATATTTTTAATAATAAGTTCATTTTTGGAAATGTGATCAACAACCGATATGTCTCGAAATAACCAGTCTTTGTATTTCGGATGTTCCTTCTCCGATTTGCAGTAATCTTTGATCGCGATAGAAGCGTTCCACATCATAATCCTTCATCAGGCCATAACCACCATGGATCTGAACAGCTTCATCAGCCACCTGTTTGGCAATTTCAGAACAATATAGTTTTGCCATTGCAGCCTCTTTGCCATAAGGCTTTTTTGAATCTTTCAGCC
The DNA here is from genome assembly GCA_964588415.1 of uncultured Lentimicrobiaceae bacterium. GTDB lineage: Bacteria > Bacteroidota > Bacteroidia > Bacteroidales > F082 > Sulfidibacterium. The sequence goes on along the minus strand of CAZPPK010000040.1, from coordinate 14,997 downwards.
AGCAGGCTTTGTAAAGTAAATTACGAGCCAGTTCAATTTTCAAAGCCATATCCGCCAGTTTAAATGAATTGATCTGGAATTTAGAAATTGGCTTGCCAAATTGTTTCCGTTCTTTGGCATAAGCCAGCGCCATTTCAAATGCACCCTGTGCCAACCCCAATCCCATGGCGCCGATGGAAAGCCTTCCGCCGTCGAGTGTATGTAACATGATATGCGATCCTTCGCCCACTTTGCCCAACAGATTTTCTTTGGGAACTTTAACGTCGTCAAAGAAAAGTTCGGAAGTATCGGAAGCACGCCACATCATTTTATTATGCATGGGAACCTGCCGGAAACCAGAAGTTCCAGCTTCAACGATAATGGCGGAAAAGACTTTCTTTCCGTCTTCCTCACCAGAAACCGCTTGCACCGTACATCCTTTCGAAATTTTTGAAGCACCGTTGGTTATGAATATTTTAGAGCCGTTGATGACCCATTCATCACCTTCAACAACAGCTGTGGTTTTGGAGCCTCTTGAATCCGAGCCTGCGCCGGGTTCAGTAAGCCCAAAACTCCAAAGCCCATCGCCGGTACAAAGTCCAGGAAGGTATTTCATCTTCTGTTCTTCAGTTCCAAATTCATAAAGGGGTGAAATCCCTAACGAGTTATGCGCAGCTAACGTTGCAGCTTGCGAACCGTCAACCCTTGCAAGCTCTTCAACAGCAATAATATAAGATAAAGTATCCAAACCCTGCCCTCCATATTTTTCAGGCAAAACCATCCCAAATAGACCCAATTCACCAATTTTTTTGGTGAGGTCGTAAGAAAATGTTTCTCGTTCATCAAGTTCCCTGGCGACAGGTTTAATTTCACGTTCTGCAAACTCGCGAACGGTCTCACGAATCAATTGCTGTTCTTGTGTTAATTCAAAATCCATATTAAAATTCAGTTTCTAGTTAGATTCAATGGGTAACAGGTTTACCAACTCCAGTGTGGTATCAACCCGTTCCCCGGTGACTACATTTACATTTTCAACAACGGCATCGGTCAATGCCACAATATTATTTTCCATTTTCATGGCTTCAACAACTAAAAGAACCGTTCCCCGTTTTACTTCATCCCCAGCTTTCACATTCACTTTAATCACTTTTCCGGGCATAGGGGCAAACAGGCTGTTCTCTCCCGGACCATCTTCAGAAAAGAAATAATCCTCATCGGAAAACAAAATGTCCGTTCTTTTAAAAACAAAACTGACCCCTTCGATATTTACAAAAGTTTGCCCTTCATCTCCAAAAGAAAGGGTCGCGTTGTAAAACCGATTAAAAATACCAAAATCTATATTTTGACTATCCACCGTTTTCAAAAAAACCTTGTATTCACGGCCTTCTATCTCAAATTGATATAATTCTTTCTGTTGGTTCAATAATTTGATTTTCGTCGTTTTGTCACCCGTCGAAAAAGTCATCTCCATCAAAGTGCGCCAAAAGCCAATAGCTTCCCAAACATTTTTTGGTTTTTGAAATTTGTTCAGGTTCAAATCGTGCAAAGCCAGTGCCAACATAGCTGAGTGCTCCCCGATTTGTTCCCGGGAAGATTCAATATCCTTTATAATTGTTCCAGTATGATCATCACAAAATTTAGTGGAAATGGTATTCTTTTGAAAGGCAGCATTTTTCAACAGGTGAATCAAAAAGGAAATGTTTGTTTTGATTCCGTGAATGGTATAATTTTTAAGCGCATCCATGCTTTTTTCGATGGCCAAATCCCGGTTTTCGGCCCACACTACCAACTTGCTGATCATGGGGTCAAAAATACCCGAAACAGTTACCGCCTTATCAATTCCTGAATCCACCCGAATGCCGGGACCAGCAGGTTCTTTGTACAGGGTCATTTTCCCAGGCGCAGGAATAAACTGATTTAAAGGATCTTCCGCATAAATACGGCATTCTATAGCATGACCGGATTGAAATAAATTTTCCTGTTTTAATCGCAACGGATTTCCGGCAGTAACGAGAATTTGTTCTTCAACCAGGTCAACACCAGTAACCATTTCGGTAACCGGATGCTCAACCTGAATACGCGTATTCATCTCCAGAAAATAATAATTCAAATCTTTGTCCACCAGAAATTCTATGGTTCCGGCGTTGTTGTATCCTGCTTCTTTGGCAATGGAAACCGCTGCCCGCCCCATATTTTCCCGAATTTCGGGTGTTAGGGTAGGTGATGGCGATTCCTCAATAATTTTCTGATAACGTCGCTGAATGGAGCACTCTCTTTCAAAAAGGTGAACCATATTTCCAAAATTATCGCCCAAAACCTGAATTTCAATATGGCGGGGTTCTTCAATATATTTTTCGATGTAGATAGTTCCATCACCAAAATAATTCTTTGCTTCACGCGAAGTGGCTTCCAGAATATCCTTCAAATTGTCGCCTTCATAAACAACGCGCATCCCTTTTCCTCCACCGCCAGCTGCGGCTTTCACAAGAATTGGAAATGGAATTGTTCCGGCTTTTTTCAGTAAAACAAACGGACTTCCCGTCACACCTTCTGTCATGGGAACTCCAAGCTTCTTAACAAATGCCCGGGCTTCAATTTTATTACCCATCAATCGGATCGCCTTTTCGTGAGGCCCTACAAAAGCGATTTCGTCTTTTTCACAAGCTTCAACCAAAAGTGGGCTTTCCGACAAAAATCCGTATCCCGGATGAAGTGCATCGCATGACGCCAAACGGGCCACTTCCATGATTTTATCCACATTCAGATAAGTATCCTGAAGCTCTTCTTCCCCAATACAGTAAGCTTCATCGGCCATGGAAATATGCAGCGCATTTTTGTCGGCCATAGAATAAACAGCCACGGTTTTAATGCCCAGCTTTTTTGCCGACCTGATAATTCTTACTGCAATTTCCCCCCGGTTGGCTACCAATATTTTTTTGAACAATTTCATATTCGGTTAATTTTTCCCACTTTGATTCCAGGCAGCTTTTCGCTTTTCCAGAAATGCTGCCATGCCTTCCTGTCCTTCTTTAGAAGCTCTAAGTTGAGCAATCAATTTAGAAGTATGATTAAGATTTTTGTCCAGATCACTTTCCTGCATGATTTTACCGACGACCTTTTTAGTCTCACGAACAGCACCCGGCGCTGCGGATTTTAATTCATCCAAAATCTGCTGAAGTTGTTCTTCAATTCCTGAATCAGGAACCACAAAATTTACAAGATGCCAATGTTTTGCTTCTGCAGTCCTAAATCTCTTCCCCGTTAGCATCAACTCCTTTGCCCCATATTCACCAATTCGTTTGATCACGAAAGGGGCAATGGTCGCCGGGGCAATGCCCAGTTTTACTTCACTGAAAGCAAACTTTGTATTTTCTTCTGCAATAACTATGTCGCAGGCAGCCAGCAAACCGTTAGCGCCGCCAAAAGCACTGCCGTGAACAACTGCAACACTCGGAACCGGGCATTGATATATTGAAAGGAACAACTTCGCCAGGTTTTGGCCATCTTTCACATTTTCTTCAAAACCAAAACCGGCAATACCTTTCATATAATTGAGATCAGCACCGGAACAAAACGATTTTCCGTTTCCCCTTAAAACTACAGCTCGTGGAAAAATTTTTGAAGAAGCAATATCCTGAAAAGCCTGGGTAAGCTCTGATATCATTACGTCGTTCATGGCATTATGAACTTCCGGGCGGTTCAGGCGAATAGTAGTTACCTGATCGGATTGTTCAATAAGAATGGTATGATGTTGCTGCATTTTGTCCATTATGCATTCATTTCAAAAGATCACATTCTGAATATCCCGTATTTCTGTTCAGGATATTTTTTATTCAACGACATGGCAAGGCCCATGGCCAGCATTTTCCGTGTGTTGACTGGGTCAATGATCCCGTCATCCCAGATGCGGGAAGTACTGTACAATGCAGCTCCTTCCTTTTCGTATTTCTCCAAAATCGGCCTTCGTAATTTTTCAATTTCTTCCTGCGGCATTTCCTTTCCCTTGGCACGATACTGATCCTGTTTTACCGTAACCAAAACCGTTGCTGCCTGTTCACCGCCCATGACAGAAATCTTGGCGTTAGGCCACATGAACAGCAACCTTGGATCGTAGGCGCGTCCTGCCATTCCATAGTTTCCAGCACCAAATGAGCCGCCGAAGATCACAGTAAATTTTGGAACATTAGTATTAGAAACGGCATGTACCATTTTGGCACCATCCTTGGCAATGCCTTTCCGTTCGAACTCTTTCCCTACAATAAAACCTGTGATATTTTGAAGAAAAACCAACGGAATTTTCCGGGTAGTACACAACTCAATAAAATGAGTCACTTTCAGCGCCGATTCAGAAAAAAGGACACCGTAATTGGCGATAATTCCAACCGGAAATCCCATGATATGCGCAAAACCAGTAATGACGGTAGTAGCAAATTTTGCTTTAAATTCATGAAAACGGCTTCCATCCACCATTCGCATAATAATTTCCCTGGGATCTACAAGTTTTCGCAAATCCACCGGAGCAATGCCATACAATTCTTCCGGATCATACACCGGATCTTCAGGTGTGATAATATCCAAAGATTGCTTTTCACGAAATTCAAAATTTTCAAAAATATTACGGCAAATCTTGATGGCGTGAGTATCGTTTAGGGCAAAATGGTCTGCCACCCCCGAAAAGGATGTATGTACTTCAGCTCCACCAAGTTCTTCAGCGGTAACTTCCTCTCCTGTAGCTGCTTTCACCAACGGAGGGCCGCCAAGAAAGATCGTTCCCTGTTCTTTCACAATAATGGTTTCATCGCTCATGGCTGGTACGTAAGCGCCACCAGCCGTGCAGGAACCCATCACGATGGAAATCTGAGGAATGTCCATAGCAGACATACGTGCCTGGTTGTAAAAAAACCTTCCAAAATGATTGGAATCGGGAAAAACGGTGTCCTGTTCCGGCAAAAATGCGCCACCTGAATCCACCATATAGACACAAGGAAGATGGTTTTCCATGGCAATTTGCTGTGCCCGAAGGTGTTTTTTAATGGTAAAACGCATATATGTTCCGCCTTTTACCGTGGCATCATTGGCAATGATCACTGTTTCGCGACCGTGAATGACGCCAATACCTGTAACAATTCCGGCTGACGGAAATTCATCACGATACTGTCCGTAAGCTGCCATTGGAGACAATTCCAAAAAAGGCGTGTTGGGGTCAATTAGTAAATTAATTCTTTCCCTGACCAACAACTTTCCCCGTTCTTTATGCCGTTTGATGGAAGTTTCGGAGCCACCCCGGGTGGTGCGATCCAGGATTTCCTTATACTCATTCAGCAATTTTAAAAACTTCTTACGATTGTTCTTAAATTCATCCGAATGAACATCAATCTTAGTGGTTAACTTATACAATGTTAAGAAATTTATATGTGCAATTATCCGCCTAAAATGCCCTCAGGGCTATAACTTTTAGAATTGCAAGTTTAAGGAAAATAAGTCAATTTTTCTCTTTTTTTATTGTTTATGAGCCTATAAAAAGCCTAAAATCTGTTAAATCAGAGGTTCCCATTTAGCGAAAAAGGCACTAAATAGAATTATTTCCGTAATTTTGCCGCCGACAAAATCAGTTCTTATCTCATTTTAAAACAAATTAATGATCTTATGCAGTACCCTAAAAAAGTCGTAATAGGAGATATAACCGTGCGGGACGGGTTCCAGCATGAAGAAAAGTTTATCCCAACCAGTGCCAAAGTTTGGGTATTAGAGCAGTTAATTCTTAGTGGATTTAAAAATATAGAGGTTACGAATTTTGGAAACCCAAGAGGAATGCCTCAGTTCCAGGATGCTGACGAAGTCTTCAAAAAAATCAGAAGTAGCAAACTGGTAAAAGACAAATTACAGGATGTGATGCTGACCGCAGTGACCATTCGCGAAAAAGCCATTGAAAGAGCCATTGAAGCTAAAAAAGAAGGCTACGGACCAGACAGGATTTTGTTGATGGTTTCTACAAGTGAATCGCATCACATTAAAAATTCAGGATTATCGCTCAAGGAATATTGGAAAATGGCTGAGGAATGGATTCCCAAGGCCAAAGATGCAGGAATTAAAGTTAACGGTACAGTCAGTACCATCTGGGGATGCCCCATTGAAGGCCCAACCAAGTTGGAAGACGCTGTAAAATTTACAAAACGCTGGTTCGACATTGGAGCCAATGATGTGGAACATGCCGACCATGACGGTTCGGCATCTCCTGACAGAGTTTACAAATATTTCTCAATGTTACTTGACAGTGTTGACAATCCATACAAACAAATTGCCCATTTCCATACCACGCGTGGTTGGGGATTAGCCAATGTTCTGGCTGCTTTGCAAGCAGGCATGACCAATTTTGAATCGACACTCGGTGGAATCGGTGGACAACCTGCCAATTTCGTTGACGGAGTGCCTGTGGCCGGAACCGGGGATTACTACTATAATGATCCCAACGATGTTGGCCTGGTAAGTACCGAAGATATGGCGGTTATGATGGATGAAATGGGCATGGAAACCAATCTTGACATCGACCATATATTAAAAACCGGGAAAATGGTGGAAAAAATTGTCGGCCGCAGGCTACGTTCCAAAACCGTTAACCAGGGAAGAATCCCAAAATCGATGACCGGAAGATAAAACCTTATTTCTAATCGTATCACTTAAAAATATTTTAATCAAGGCTTTTGCAATAACGATCTTACAAAAGCCTTTTTCACAAAAGAGCCTTACTTATGGAGCGGAAATTTTTGATTAAAAATATTAGAAAAATATTTCTACCACTTTTACTCATTTTCATCTTTGTCTTCGGAGCCTGTAAACCGACCGGCACCTTGGGTCGTGCTGAAAATATCCGCATTATTAAAAAATCACCAAAGAACCTCTGCGAAATGGATTTTGTTACAGAATCTGTCATCTCTCCATCCATTGGCGATTCTCTTTCATTGGATAATATGTCTGTGGTAGAGCGGAAAAAAGAATTTTTGAGAATGATGTTACCTTCCGTACTCGTTGTCAAAGCCAAACTGGATTTGGACAGAGAAAAGGTTCTTTCGCTCGAGAGCATAAAAAAACTTACCCTTTCGGATAAAATGTTTCTTGAAAAGCTCAAAAAAGAATATAAAACTCAAGACTTAAAAGTGTTGGCAAAGCGGCTCCATACTTTCCCGGTGAGCATTGTCCTGGCGCAGGCGGCCATCGAAAGCGGTTGGGGAACATCCCGGTTTTTTCAGGAAGCCAACAATCCCTTTGGTATGTGGTCTTTTAGTGATTCACATGCAAGAATGAAAGCATTGTCGGGACGTGACGGGAAAAAAGTTTACTTGAGAAAATTTAACGATTTGGCAGCATCTATCCAAGCCTATTATGCGCTGTTGGCAACCGGTAAGACTTTTCAGGATTTCAGGAATATGAAAATGAAGACTGATCAGCCGCTTAAACTGATTCAGACACTAAACACGTATTCGGAAAGAGGAAATGCCTACGTAAGCGATTTGGCCAATCTTATCGTTTTCAATGATCTCCAGAAGTACGACCATTATGAGATCGGCCCGCAATACCTTGCCGAAGAAGTCAACTAATACAAATTTCTGTACCAAATTCTATAAAAACGCTTCCAATTTTCCGGTTTTAACAGCTTTGGGACCTTTTGGAGTTTCTTCCAAAGTACAGGCTTCGTGATAGAGATCGTGCTCGAAGAAAAGGACATAATCGTTTTCCAAAGCTTCTTTATAAAACCGTTCACGGTCTTTTAATGTCTGCAACGGACGCGTGTCATAAGACATAATCCAGGGCATCGGAATATGTGCAACAGAAGGCAACAGGTCAGCCATGTAAACTACTGTTTTCCCGTTTACTTTAATGTGAGGGATCATCTGGCCATCCGTATGTCCGTTGTACATTTTAAAGACAATGCCTGGTATGTATTCGCCTTCATCTTCAATTAATTTAAGCTGTCCGCCTTCTTCAATGGGCAAAATGTTTTCTTTAAGAAAAGAAGCTTTTTCCCTGCGGTTCGGATTCACAGCCCAGTCATATTGCTTTTTGCTGGTCCAGTAAGTGGCATTGGGAAAAGTCAGTTCAAAGCCGCTTTTGTCATGATTGTACTTTACACTGCCGCCGCAATGATCGAAGTGCATGTGGGTCAAAACCATGTCTGTAATATCATCAAAGCCCACACCAGCTTTCTTTAAAGAACCTTCCAGTGTATCGTCTCCATTAAGATAGTAATGACTTAAAAATTTAGCGTTCTGCTTATCGCCGATTCCATTGTCAATCAGAATTTTACGATCACCTGTTTCGATAAGCAAGCAACGCATAGCCCAATTGGCGAGATTATTTTCGTCTGCCGGATAAACTTTCGACCACATGGATTTGGGAACAACCCCAAACATGGCACCACCATCAAGTTTCAGATTTCCGGTTTCTATAGGAGTTAATTTCATTGTTTTTTTGCAAAAATATAAAAAACCAATTCAACTCGAATTTTCCCGGTTTCCGGGGGTTGAGATTTTCTTACCTTTGAGGAACTATGAAAAATCAAAATTCTTACTCTCTTTCAGGGAATATCGTTGACCTTTTTAAAGGTCAGATTTTTAAAGGAACAGTTCAGGTTGAGAACGGAAAAGTTCTGAAAATCACACATGATAATTCCGTTAAAGAAGACCAAACCATACTTCCAGGGCTCATCGATTCTCATATTCACATAGAAAGTTCCATGCTGATCCCTTCCGAGTTTGCAAGGCTTGCTGTGGTTCATGGCACGGTTTGCACGGTTTCAGATCCGCATGAAATTGCCAATGTCCTGGGAATTAAAGGGGTGAAATTTATGATCGAAAACGGGGAAAAAGTTCCCTTTAAATTCTATTTTGGGGCACCTTCCTGTGTTCCGGCAACTCCGTTTGAAACTTCCGGGGCACGTTTTACGCCAGATGATCTTGATAAATTACTCAGCATGAAAGAGATTCTTTACCTTTCGGAAATGATGAATTTTCCTGGAGTTATTCAGGGAATGCCGGAAGAAATCCGCAAGATTGACATCGCAAAAAAATACAACAAACCTGTCGACGGGCACGCTCCAGGCGTAAAAGGTGAAGACGCGCACAAATACGTTCATGCCGGAATAACAACAGACCACGAGTGCTTTACTATGGAAGAAGCGCTTGAAAAAATCCGTTTTGGGATGAAAATCCAAATCCGTGAAGGAAGTGCCGCTAAAAACTTTGAAGCATTGATTGGATTAATGAAAGATCATTCTGATAAAGTGCTGTTCTGCTCTGACGACCGGCACCCGGACAATCTGGCCGAAGGGTACATCAACAATTTGGTAAAAAGAGCCATCGCCAAAGGTTATGATCCCATGAAGGTTTTGAAAAGCGCCATTCTTAATCCTGTTAATCATTATCATCTAAATGTTGGCTTGTTGCAGGAAAACGATCCAGCCGATATGATCGTGGTGGATAATCTTGCTGATTTTAATGTGAAAGCCACTTACATTGACGGACAAATGGTAGCTGAAAACGGCAAGACGCTTCTAAATTCGGTCCATGAAACTACTCCCAATAATTTTCTCGCCGCACCCATCACCAGAGAAGAGATAAAAGTGCAGGATATAGGAGAAAAAATCCGCGTTATCGAAGCCTATGATGGAGAACTTATTACAGGTACCGTGCAAATGCAAGGGAAATCCGATAATAGGAATCTGGTCAGTGATATTGAAAATGACATTCTTAAAATGGTGGTTCTGAACCGGTACGAAAAAGCCAAGCCTGCAGTTGGATTCATTAAAAACATCGGATTAAAAACCGGGGCCTTTGCGTCCAGTGTAGCACACGACAGTCATAACATTGTAGCAGTTGGCACCAATGATGAAGAGATCGTTCAGGCTATCAATGCTGTTATTAAAAGCAAAGGAGGCGTTGTAGTAGTCAACGGCCACAAGGAATACCTTTTGCCATTACCAGTTGCAGGACTCATGTCAAACGTAGATGGCTACATAGTTGCAAAACAATATAAAGATTTGGATGCCATGCTTCATAAAATGGGTGTCACACTTCGTGCTCCTTTTATGACATTATCATTTATGGCGCTGTTGGTGATCCCTGAACTAAAACTGAGCGACAAAGGATTATTTGATGGAAATTCATTCAGTTTTACATCCTTGTATGCAGGTAAATAGTCATCAAACCTAAGTATAGACTACCATATCTCAATATTTTAAAAAAATTATCTCAATAAGTTTATTTAGACCTTTTATAAAATATGTAAAAGGTGAACATATATAAATATATGAGATGATATAAATTATAGTTTTGCAAGAAATATTGTTTATGCCTCATTTTGAATTAGACACCAAGAAATTAGACCAGGCTGCAGGAAAACTCAGGGCAATGTCACATCCCATGCGAATTGCCATTATCGGTCTGCTGGCACAGCATTCAGAACCTTTAAGCGTTACGGAGATTTACAAAAGTTTAGATATTGAACAAGCTACTGCCTCTCATCACTTAAATATATTGAAAAGTAAGAACATCCTTATTTCCAAACGTGACGGGAAAAATATTTTTTATTCCCTGAGGAATATTACTATTACTGAAATTCTGGAGTGTATCAATCGTTGCAACAAAACCGATCTCTAAATCAAAAACTCCAGGTTTCATCAATTTCCCAATTTGCCCTGACTACTATTTTTTTGGGATAATAGATCACCTTTTCTGGTTCCAGGTGGTGCAGGTAATTGCCGGGATTCCATTTTTTATTATTGTTGCTGTCGAAAATAATCCGGAAGCCATAGGTTCCCGGCTTGATGTTTTCAATCACGATTTCTTTAGCTGATGAGAAATACTGGCTCTCTACAACCTGATTTTTGGGGGTTAACACCTGAAAGATATAATGCTGCTTCTCTTGTGGACTTAACGTAAAACGTAATACCCCGTATTCTTTAGTCTTTTTCGAGCGCAGGGTGAGCTTAATAGTATTGTTATAGTAACCATTCCAGTCGATGACAGACGAATCCGGAATACTAAGGCTGTATTTCTTATCGGGTTCCACATTAAAAGGGAAAACTAATGTCCTGTGAATACTGTCAGCAAAATAATGGGGTGGGTTGTAAATGCTATCTTTCTCCTTTACCAGCAAAACAGAATCAAACATTAGCTGACTTACCGGCTGACCAAAAGTTAATTCAAGCTTTTGCCCGGGTTTTATTATGCTTATCAGGTTATACTTCAAATTCAAGTATTCTATTTTGGCCGGCTCATGCTTTTTTCTTCTCGGAAGATGTTTCTTTTTCTGAACAATGGCTAAACTCTCATAACCAAGTGTATCCATCCCATTCATCAGCAAAAGTTTTAAGCTGTCGGGATGGGGCTGTTTTAAAAACCATATCAAAGTATCCTTGTCGGCATTCCATTCCGGTTTAAACCATTGCTCTTTGGGCGCATAATCCTTTGAAGATATTTTTACCGTATCAGCGGGAAAATTAAAAGCAAATTGCAGGGTATTTTTACTTTCCAAACTTAATTTCAAAAGCTTGGGAACTGTGTCAGCAGGTTGGAATAGGTAAAGCTTGTGTTGTCTAAGTTTTTCATTAGCCAAAGAATCTGCCATATTATTTAGAGAGTCAGCTACCAGCGCAACGGAGTCTTCTCTCATTTTAGGATTAACAAGTTTTTTAAACAAAGCTGAATCAAAGACCGGTGCCGGACGATACTGAGGTCTAACCATCGAATCTAAAAACGCTATTTCTTCATTAGCCAGATTATAGGTTAGACTATAATCCATGTCCTTCAATGCAAACAATAAGTAGCTGGTGTCGGCCAATCCTGAAAACAAAAACTTTCCATTACTATTTGTTTTGCTGACATAATACGGTTTTACATAAAGTGGCAACGATTTTAAAGGAAGTGTATCGTTATCGTTTTTATACAACATCACCGTAATGTTTTTTTCCGGTGTTTTTTCCAGTGCGTTCAGTACCTGTCCTTTCAAGCTAAGTGAATCAACATGCGTTCCCGTTGAAAAAACATACGAAAAATTGTTCAGGATATTTCCTTCTGTAATGTCAGAAATCGATTGGCCAAAGTTGACTGTATAAGTAGTATTCGGTTTTAAAGTATTTTTCAGCCTAATAACCAGCGTTTTCTTTTTGATCTTGTAATCAGGGAATTTTTCCACCGGAGGAGAAATCAGCACTTCCTGATTAAACTTATCAACTTTAACATATTCATCAAAAGTGATGGCAAACTGATTTCCTTTAAAATTAGCAGAGAAATTTGGTGGAACGCATTTTACAATCTTTGGCGGAGTAACGTCTTTCGGTCCTCCTATAGGAGCCACAATTCTGGCACAACTCCAAAAGCTTATCAGAACAAGCAAAATGCCAGGCAAGCCAGCTATTTTAAACCGAATGATTTTCATTATCGCAAAGATGCAAATTATTAATTTATGCGCTTACCGTCATCCAAATAAAAGCAGCTTCTAATTTGTAAAAGAATGAAGCGTAACATTGAATGCCAACACGGAGTTTGCCGGGATACCTGCGTTTTGACTTCCGCCATAAGCCAGCCCCGAAGGAATAATCAATATTTCCTGCCCACCGGTTCCGATCAAAGGGATCCCTTCCTGCCATCCTTTAATTACCTGTGACAACGGGAAGGAAAAATTGCTTCGCTGGTCAAACACGGTTCCATCCAGTAAATATCCTTTGTAGTCTACCGAAACAGTCGAAGACACCGTAGGATGATTTGATGATCCCGGTTTGGAAATCACATAAAATATTCCTGACGATGTGTACTGCCCCTGAAGGTTATGGGTTTTTACATAATTTTCGATGGTCAGATGATCAATGGTAGCCTGCTTATTCGAAGTCTTTTTACAGGAAGAAAGACTCAAAACCAATGCAAAAAGCACGGCAATTAAAGGAAAAATCTTTTTCATAAACCAATTTATTATGGGAAGCAAAAGTAAGCAATAAGCCTAATGTATGGTGTGTTGACAAAAAAGGATTTAGCCATTTCTCAGAAGTTCATCCACCAATTCCGGCACGCCGGTTCCTGCTTTTTTCTTTATCACTTCCAAATTTCTAACGCCATGTACATCAAAGGCTCCAGGATCAATATAAAATTTCAGTACTTCAGCTGACACATAATGGATGAGTCCTGATGCTGGATAAACAACCAAAGAAGTGCCTATGACAATAAAGATTTCGGATTTTGAAGTCAGTTTTGCAGCCTCATGGATCATGGGAACAGGTTCTCCAAACCAAACCACATAAGGCCTGAGTTGATAACCTTTTTCACAGAGGTCGCCCAATTTCAGCGATCGGTCACCAACATCATAAATCAGGTTTGTATCTCCCGTGCTCACAGCTTTTCGCAATTCACCATGCAAATGCAAAACATGGCTTGAACCAGCCCTTTCATGAAGGTCATCTACATTTTGAGTAATAATTTGCACATCGAATTTCTGTTCCAGTTTTACCAGCGCCAGATGCCCGACATTGGGATTTACTTCAAATAGTTGCTTCCTGCGCTGGTTGTAAAAATCCATCACTAGTTCCGGGTTTCGCTTCCAGGCTTCCGGAGTTGCCAGGTCTTCCATCCTGTGTGTCTGCCACAATCCGTCATGATCACGAAAAGTGCTGATTCCACTTTCTGCGCTCATGCCTGCTCCTGTGAGAATAACAACACGCTTCATCAAGAAAAGATTTATAGATCTAACTGGTAAATTTTTATCCGCTGTCAACACAAAATTACACAAAACAAAAAGGCTGCCCTTTTGAGACAGCCTTTCTCAGTATTTTGAAATAAGAATTTAATTCAATTTCATATTGTCGTAAACGGCCATAACTTCTCTAACGTGTCCGGCAGAAGCTTCCAGAAGTGCCATTTCATCTTTGTTAAGGTCAATTTCAATTACCTTTTCAATACCGTTACGTCCCAGTTTTACAGGAGCACCCATGTAAACATCTTTCAATCCCCATTGTCCGTCAAGGCACACACAGCACGGGAAAATGTGTTTCTGGTTTTGAATAACAGATTCTACCATCTGAGCGGCAGCAGCACCCGGAGCATACCATGCTGATGTTCCCAAAAGGTTCACAATCTCACCACCACCTTTTTTTGTACGGTTAACAATGGCTTCCAGTTTTTCGGCTGAAATCAAATCAGTTACAGGAATTCCGGCAACAGTTGTAAAGCGCGGCAACGGAACCATAGTATCGCCGTGCCCGCCCATAAGCAATGCCTGAATATCCCTGGGAGAAACATTGAGTTCGTCAGCAATAAATGCGCGGTAACGTGCGGTATCTAAAACTCCTGCCTGACCAAAAACTTTGTTTGCCGATTTACCCGAAGCAACATGAGCAGCATAAGTCATTACATCCAACGGGTTGGAGACAATAATAATGATGGCATCCGGAGAGGCAGCCATGATATTATCAGTAACAGACTTTACAATTTTTGCATTGGTAGAAATCAAGTCGTCGCGCGACATACCAGGTTTCCTTGGCAAACCTGAAGTGATAACTACAACGTCTGAGCCCGCAGTTTTTGAATAATCATTGGTATATCCCTTAACGCGGGTATCAAAATAATTTACAGCAGCGCTTTCCCAAATATCAAGGGCTTTACCCTCAGCAATGCCTTCTTTAATATCAATAAGTACCACTTCATCGAGAAAGTTTTTTTGTGCTAAAACATCAGCACAGGTGGCTCCTACACTACCAGCTCCAACTACAGTTACTTTTTTCATGATTTTATATTTTTAATAAGGTTAATCTCAGAATTCAAAAATACAAATAAATGGCGGGGTTCACTTATTAAAAAATCATAATTCCTTGTTTATGAGTAAATTTAAACAGCGTCTAAATTGACGATCAAAATCCACAAGCGGTTAATAGTTCAAAATAAAACACTTAGAATAAAATCCGGCCAACGCCGAAGCTACTCAATAAACTACCCCGAGGCAGAGCCATCGAGGTATTAAATGGAGTTTGCTTTGCAA
>CAZPPK010000039.1:0-21258 GCA_964588415.1 uncultured Lentimicrobiaceae bacterium | reverse complement strand
TTTCGAATGCTCCGCTTATCGCGGATTTTCAAAATAGAGTTTCACTAATAAATTTTGAGATTTTCCATAAAGCCAGCATAACTCTCTTTTTCCTATCTCAATCGTTTGAGTAAACTAATTCTAAATTTCAATAGCTCAAAAGGCACCCTTTATTATTTCCTAACTTTGCGGAGCAAAACCAAATGTTCCGTATGATTACAAAACAGTTAATAAGCCCCCGGAATATTGTCGTTGTTGGAGGCTCCAACGAAATCCAAAAGCCAGGGGGAAAAGTTCTTAAAAACCTGATTGATGGTAACTTTCAGGGAAATATCTATGTTTTAAATCCCAAAGAAGACAGCGTTCAGGGACTTAAAAGTTATCGCGATCAAAATGATCTGCCTGAAACCGACATGGCCATCATTGCCATCGCAGCAAAATATACTCCCGATGTTGTTGAGTTTCTGGCGCAAAATAAAAATACACGGGCATTTATTGTTCTATCAGCTGGTTTCAGTGAAGAAAGCGCTGAAGGGAAAATACTGGAAGACAGAATGGTTGAATCCGTCAACAAGGTCAATGGTTCTCTGATCGGGCCGAATTGTATCGGCGTGCTCACACCTCATTATCAGGGAGTTTTTACCCTCCCGGTTCCGACACTCACACAAAAAGGCTGCGATTTTATCAGCGGTTCGGGCGCCACTGCCTGCTTTATCATGGAAGCAGGAATCCCCAACGGACTTTCTTTCAACACTGTCTATTCAGTTGGGAATTCTGCTCAAATGGGTGTGGAAGAGATTTTACAATACATGGATGAAAATTTTGATCCCGCGAAGGATTCAAAAGTCAAGCTCTTATACCTTGAAAAAATTGACAAACCGCAACTTTTACTGAAACACGCTTCTTCACTGATCCAGAAAGGATGCCGGATCGCAGCCGTTAAAGCCGGAGCTTCTGAAGCAGGAAGCCGTGCCGCTTCTTCTCATACGGGGGCACTGGCAAGTTCAGATGCAGCTGTGGATGCTCTTTTCAAAAAAGCGGGTATCGTGCGTTGCTTCGGCCGCGAAGACTTGATCAGCGTGGCATCGGCATTCATGTACCCGTCTTTTCAGGGAAAGAATATTGCCATCATAACCCACGCCGGTGGACCGGCAGTGATGCTGACCGACAAACTCGCACAGGGTGGCCTTTCGGTTCCGGCACTTTTGGGAAAAGATGCCGACGAGTTGAAAGAAAAACTGTTTCCGGGTTCTTCGATTGCCAATCCCATCGATTTTCTGGCTACCGGAACAGCCGGGCAGCTGGGAATTATTATTGATACCGTTAATGATAAATTCTCTGAAATAGATGCTATGGTAGTGATCTTCGGAACACCGGGATTGTTTAAGATATTTGACGTTTATGATTTGCTGAATGAAAAAATGAAAACCAGTAAAAAGCCAATATTCCCTGTATTACCTTCAGTGATGACCGCCAAAGAGGAAACACAGGCATTTGCTGAAAAAGGCCGCGTTTACTTCCCCGATGAAGTGTCGCTGGGTGAAGCCTTGGGACGGATTTATAACACACCTGCTCCTGCTTCTGAAAAACCTGCGCTGCCTGAGATGGACAAAGAAAGCATCCGAAAAATTATCGATTCAAACGAATCGGGATATATTTCCCCCGGGAATGTATCAGCTTTGCTGGATGCATCGGGAATATTCAGAGCCAAAGAATTTACTACCAATGACCTTTCAGGAATCACAACCCTGGCGAAAAAAACAGGGTTCCCGTTGGTGATGAAAGTCGTAGGCCCCATCCACAAATCGGATGTAGGTGGCGTTTCATTAAACATCAGAGATAATGATCATCTTGTTGAAGAAATGAAACGGATGATGGAAATAAAAGATTCCAAAGGCATCTTGATCCAACCCATGTTGCAGGGTACGGAAATGTTTGCCGGGATTAAAAAGGAAGGAAACTTTGGCCACATGATCCTTTTCGGGCTGGGTGGGATCTTTATAGAAGTTTTGAAAGACGTGCGTACAACCCTGGCACCGCTAAGCCGTGAAGAAGTGGTTTCAGAGCTAAAACAGTTAAAAAGCTATAAGATCATCAAAGGCATTCGCGGCAAAGAAGGACTTGATGAAAATTCGTTTATTGAGATCATTCAGCGTTTGTCGGAACTGGCACTTGTAGCACCTGAAATTGTTGAAATGGATCTGAATCCGCTGCTTGCAACACAAAGTCAGGTAATTACCGTGGATGCACGCATTCGACTCGAATAAGCAGCAGGGCTGTAAAGGTATTTTTGATAATTTTGTAATAGAAAAATGGACATTTTCTTATCTAATTCTTAAAGCATTTCCGTTATGAGAAACACCCCTATAAATTATGAAATTGTAGATCAGAAAATTAAGGAAAGTGGCTTGCGTTCCATTGGAAAAGCATCCATCCGCGAAATTAAAAAACTGATTGATGAAATTGAAGCCGGTACCGGTGAACAATTTATCAGAATGGAAATGGGGGTTCCGGGAATCCCTCCGGTTCAAATTGGTATTGATGCTCAGATTGAAGCATTAAAGAAAGGTGTGGCAGCCATTTATCCCAATATTTGGGGTCACCAGGAATTAAAAACCGAATTTGCCCGGTTCCTGAAGCTTTTTATGAATATCGACGTAAAACCTGATGTTTGTATCCCCACTGTAGGTTCCATGCAGGGAAGTTTTGCTTCCATTTTGTGCATGAGCAGGACAAACCGCAATCAAGATTCCACCTTGTTCATCGACCCGGGATTTCCAGTGCATAAAATGCAGCATACCGCGTTGAACCTTCGTTACGAAAGCTTTGATGTTTATAATTATCGTGGCGAAAAATTACGCGAAAAACTGGAATCTTATTTTAGTACAGGAAGGTTTCATTCGGTTTTGTATTCCAATCCAAACAATCCTTCCTGGATTTGTCTTACAGAAGATGAGCTCAAGATCATCGGTGAATTGTCCAATAAATATAATGTAGCCATTCTGGAAGATCTGGCCTATTTTGGAATGGACTTCAGAAAAGACTATTCCAAACCCGGAGCCCCCCCCTATCAACCTACAGTAGCAAGATATTCAAATAATTACATTTTATTTGTTTCCAGCTCTAAGATTTTTAGCTATGCCGGAGAGCGAATTGGAATGATGGTGGTTTCCGAGACATTGTTTGACATCAGTCTCCCGGATCTTTTGCGGTATTATTCTACAGACAAGCTGGGTTATTCATTAATCTTTGAAACCCTTTATCCACTCAGCTCAGGAGTCTCCCATTCGGCACAATATGCACTGGCAGCCATATATAAAGCTGTCAATGATGGAACGTTTAATTTTCTGGATTACGTGAAAGATTACGGGATTAAGGCCCATGAAATGAAAGAAATTTTCACAAGCAACGGCTTTCAGATCGTTTATGATATGGATTTGGACCAACCCATCGCAGATGGATTTTATTTCACTTTCTCTTATCCCGGTATGGATGCTGATGTCCTTCTCAGGGAAATGTTGTATTATGGAGTAAGCGCTATTTCGTTATTAATTACGGGTAGTGAAAGAAAAGAAGGAATCCGGGCTTGCACTTCGCTGGTAAGGCATGATCAATTTCCGGACATGAAAGTCCGTCTTAAGAAATTCCACGAAGATCATCCCATTAAGTAAAGAGCTTTCTATTTACATTTAACAATAAAAAAGGAGACCTTAAGGTCTCCTTTTTTCTATTTTATCGTATCTGCTAATTTGCAGGAGGTGTGTAAATATTTGCACTTACCCGGTAACCCGGTTTGTCCATGTACCAATCAGGATATTGAGCACCGCCGCTCTGTGCCCAATCAGTAAAATGATTGTAAACATTCAGAATGTCCACTGTCTCAATAGGATATGCAAATGAAACAGGAACGTCCAACGCCCAGGGAAGGTTTGAAGCAGACTGGTAATATTTTCCGGTAGCAGGATCTGTATTGTCGGCCATTGTACCAAAGTAGCTGGAATTAGCCAAATCAGTAGGCTTCTGTCCAGCCAGGTGCACTTCTTTGCCTCTATTCTGATTAACAATCAGGAAGGGATTGTAAGGTGCAGTTCCTGTAACCTGGACATCTACAGGATTCTGATAAACCACATGCAAAGTATTGGTGTCAGGAGAAACATAAGGAACATTTTCTTTGGTGTTAATAAAAGCTGAACCTGAATTTCCGATCATGCTAAAAGCGTTGTCAAATAATACAACCACTGTGTTGGATTGTCCTTGCTCTGTTCCATTGGCATTGTTGTGGATATAATTTTCTGAATAATGGGTTCCGGAAACTGAAGCTACATTGGAAGGATCGCCTCCGAGCATAAATCCAAAACCGTTTTTCAGACTGGCACCTACAGCACGAACTGAATAACTTGTATAAAATTCAACCAGTTTATTGGAAGCATTTAACACCGATTTGAAATGATAATCCAATACTAGATCATTAAAATCATAGTCACCCATACCTGGCCAAAGGTCTTCAAAGGCCAATGTTCCCCAGTCGGTTTGATTGGGATAATACACGTTGAAAGCACGTGTCGGGTCGTTGGGGTAGTCATCAAGCTTATCATTTACGCCGTCGCCATCGCTGTCTTTGACTGGGCCCGTAACGTATGCATTGTCAAAATAAATAGAACTGTTACTATTTAAGGCCCAGGACCAGATCAGGATATTTACTTTTACTGTACCCCGCGGCATATTTGCTGCAACAGTTAGCGTGTGCCACTTCCCAGATGGCCGGTAATCACCAACATTATAATAAGCCAAAGGATGGTTATTGGCATTTACCGGAATAAGATAAAGCCACGCATAGAGCCTATTTCTATCGCCAACTCCTTTTACATCACACTTAAAAGTAATTAAATCGCCCTGTTTTGCTGAAATACACTGAGATGCACCACCGTAATAATAATAATGATGGGGTGTACTCAATATATGATTATTGCCGTCTTGAATCCACTGCATTGCACCACCAGAATAACCGGTAGTAAGATACCATTTCCCATCAACAGGATGTGGAAACCTCCAGTAAGAGATATGGCCAAAATTGTTAGTTTCAAAATCTCCGTTTCCGATCAGGTTATCAGAAACCATGGCGTGATAAACGCCATTTACCATAGGAATTACCGGCAATGCCAACGCAGCCTTTGTTGTTGTATCGGTGGGGGGAATCGTATCCGGTGGTGTGTTTCCATAATTTATACCCAGGTCCACAGTCACACCGCTTGCTTTAGCTCCGCCTATTGAATTCATTGCTACCATTTGGTCGCCGGCAACGGTCTGTACATAAACTGAATCAAGAGCAGCAGGAATACGAATCGTTCCACTGAACTGGCCTTGCGAGTCAAAACTTCCTGATGTAATCAACTTTCCCCCACTGACAAGAGCGGCTGTGTATATATTGAAACGACTTTTCTGAAGAGAAAAATCCATTGTAAAAGGCATTTTGATCGTGATATTCTTTTCCACAGTAGTTTTAAACTTAAACCCATCCGGGATAGTTAAATCCTTCATTGTATTTTGATTACTGGAAGAAGGGCCAGCCGGGGTTTTCTGGCAGGACTGGAAAACAAATGCTGTCATCAGCATAAGACCGAAGGAAACAAGAAAAAATTGTAATTTAATTCGCATCATGCTCACTCATTTTAAAATTTTGGTTTCATTTAATGTTTCAGGTTCCAAAATCTATAGAAAATAAAAATTCTTGATCTTACAAACTTGATGAACAACAAAAACAAAAGTCGTACCAAAAAAGGGTTATGATCTTATTTTACTGTTTATAAATAATTTACGAAATTTGGTCCAAATATTTTATTTCCCATTATGAGAATATTTTCCAAATATAAAAATAATTTCCACGCGGCAGGCTAACTATTAAAATTTAGGTCATTTTTACTGGAAAACTACTACTACAAAATATCGCGTGAAAATAGGATATTATTCATAAAAAAAAGACTAAATTGCATTGCATCAGCTCAAACGTTTGAAGTGAGCCGAATTTAAAAGCTCAAACGTTTGCTTTAAAAATGCTCAATCTCTTTTATATTTTTAATAGTAAAACAACTCTTAAATGTATAACAACCAATAATATTTGCCTACTTTTGTTTCATGTAAAATTTGAAAAGTTCACTAAAAAAATCAACATGGGCTACATACAATTTGACAAATCTCAACTCATCAATTTGAATTATTCCCTGGATAGGGAGAAGCTCAGGACAAACAGGGCAGGAAGTTATACCAGCTCCACCATCATCAATTGCAATACCCGCAGCTATCATGGCCTGCTGGTAGTACCTCAGCCCCTTATTAACGACAACAATCATGTTTTGCTTTCAAATCTGGACGAAAACCTTATTGCCAATGATTACGAATTTCATTTGAGTTCAAGGGTATATAAGGGCGGAGTTATCGAACCCAAGGGGCATAAGTATCTGATGGGTTATGATATGGATAAAAATCCCAGATTATTATTTCAGCTTGGAAATATTCAGCTGATCAAAGAATTGATTTTTGCAAAAAAGGAAGATCGGTTATTTATTAAGTATACCTTGAAAGAAAGCCAAACCAAAGTCAAATTGGTAATACGTCCTTTTTTGGCTTTTCGCAGTGTTCACTCCTTATCCAAAGCAAATACTTTTGTTAATCCACAGTTTAAAGCAGCAAAAAATGGTGCCAGCTGGCAGATGTACCAAGGGTATTCACGGGTTTATATGCAATTCTCCAAAAAGGTTGAGTATACCCATGTCCCTGATTGGTACTACAATGTGGAATATGTTAAAGAAAAAGAAAGAGGTTATGATTATCTGGAAGATCTTTATGTTCCGGGATTTTTTGAAATTGATTTACAGCCAGGTTCCAGCGTTATTATTTCGGCCGGTTTGGAAGAAAAAAATCCAGCAGGTTTTCTACGTCAGTTTGAAGGAGAAGTCGGGAAAAGAATCACACGAAACAACTTTGAGCATTGCCTACAAAATGCTGCTGAAGAATTTTTTGTACACAATAAAAAATCGACAGAGATCATCGCAGGATTTCCCTGGTTCGGACGCTGGGGCAGAGACACTTTTGTTTCCCTTCCCGGACTGGCACTTTCAAGTGGTGATAAAAAAGTTTTCCATGCGGTTGTTAAAACCATGCTTTCAGAATTAAAACACGGGCTCTTTCCCAATCTGGGACACGGAAAAAATGCCAGTTACAATTCAGCAGATACATCGCTTTGGTTTTTCTGGGCTCTTCAACAATATAAACTGATGACCGACTCTTCAGAAGAACTTTGGGAACTTTACGGAAAAAATATTAAGAATATCCTTAACCACTATAAAAACGGTACCGATCATCAAATCAAGATGCGGGAGAACGGTTTAATGTGGACTGGCGAGACCGGGATTCCGGTTACCTGGATGGATGCCGTTGTTAACGGGAAACCGGTGACACCACGTACAGGGTTTGCCGTTGAGGTCAATGCTTTATGGTACAATGCCATTCTGTTCAGTATTGAGTTGGCTGAAGAAGCAGGAGATCATACTTTTGTCAAAATCTGGGGGAAATGGCCTGAAAAGATCCGAAAATCCTTTGTGGAAACTTTCTGGGATCAATCTAAAGGGTATCTTGCTGATTATGCAACCTTTGAAACAAAAAATTTCAGCATTCGGCCCAATATGGTCATTGCAGCAGGACTCGCCCATTCTCCCCTGACCAATGAGATGAAACGCAGCATATTAGAAACTGCAAAGAGCCATTTGCTTACACCACGTGGATTGCGCTCTTTATCGCCCCGATCGGTGGAATACAAAGGTAAATGTGTGGGAAATCAGATTCAGCGGGATCTGGCTTATCACCAAGGAACAGCATGGCCCTGGTTGTTGGGTATGTTTGCCGACGGATGGCTAAACCTATACAAAGAAAATGGAAAGGAGTTTATCAGCAGCCTTTATCATGGATTTGAAAAGGCGATGAAAGAAGGAGGTGTTGGAACAGTTAATGAGATTTATGACGGGGATCCTCCTTTTGAAGCCCGTGGTGCTATTTCACAAGCATGGAGTGTGGCCGAACTTTTAAGAATAAATCATTTATTACAAAAGAAATACTAATCAAGAGCAAAAAAATGCTTCAATATAATTCGAAAACTATAACCCGTAAAAAACAATGAGAGTACTGATGTTCGGATGGGAATTTCCGCCCCATATTACAGGTGGCCTTGGAACTGCTTGTTTTGGAATTACCAAAGGTCTTTCCAAACATGGAACGGAAATTATATTCGTTGTACCGAAAGCTTATGGCGATGAGGATCAGGGCGCTGTAAAATTAAAAAACGCCAGTGATATTTTATTTGACCTGACAGATGAAGAATACAAAGAGTATTGGCAACATATCAAATATCTTGAAGTGGGTTCCAACATCATTCCTTATGTGAGCCCTGAGATATTTTCCAAAACGATAGAGGAAAACCTTAAAACAGGTGAAGATTTCACAAGCAATATTTTTTCCAAGCGATATGAATTTTCAGGAAAATATTCCGATAACCTGATGGAAGAAGTGGCACGGTATGCACTTATCGCATCGGCGTTGGCACTGAAGGAAGATTTCGACATTATTCATGCCCACGACTGGCTTACTTATCCTGCCGGCATCGCTGCTAAACAATCATCCGGGAAAAAGCTGGTGGTGCACATGCATGCTACCGAATTTGACCGGACAGGAGGAAATGTCAACCAGCAGGTTTATGACATTGAAAAACAAGGCATGGAAGCTGCTGACCAGGTTATCACTGTGAGCAATCTGACGAGAAATATCATTATTGAAAGATACGGAATTGACCCAGCCAAGGTGGTTACCATTCACAATGCCGTTGATCAAAGTTCTCATCCGAATCCGGGCAATTTTACCAAGAACTACAAAGAAAAACTGGTAACTTTTCTTGGTAGGATCACCTTGCAAAAAGGACCGGAATATTTTATTGAAGCAGCTTACAAGGTTTTGCAGAAAACACCGAACGTACGTTTTGCTATGGCTGGATCTGGAGATATGCTGATCAGGATGATCAAACGGGTTGCCCAGCTGCGGATTTCAGACAAATTCCATTTTACAGGATTTCTTGGAGAAAACGACGTTCAAAGGATTTTCTCGTTAAGCGATGTTTTTGTCATGCCTTCGGTTTCTGAACCTTTCGGGATTGTTCCGCTGGAAGCCATGCGTTCCCATGTTCCGGTTATCATTTCAAAACAAAGTGGCGTGGCCGAAGTGCTGAACCATACTTTGAAAGTAGATTTCTGGGACATCGATGCTATTGCCGATTCCATTTACGGTTTGTGCAATTACGAAGGACTTTCCAAAATGTTTATCAAATTCGGAAAGCAGGAAGTGGAAAACCTGAAATGGGAAGATTCAGCTCTAAAGATAAAGGAAGTTTATCAACGTTTACTAAATAGTTAACCCTTCAAAATTCAAAATAATGAGATCTATTTGTTTCTATTTTCAGGTACACCAGCCACAACGGTTGAGAACATACCGTTTTTTTGACATTGGCGAAAAACATAATTATTTTGATACCTATAACAATGAAGCTATTGTGCGGAAAGTTGCTGAAAAGAACTACCTCCCCATGAATTCATTGTTGCTGGATTTGATCAAAGAGTACGGCAGTGCATTTAAGGTTAGTTTCTCTATTTCAGGCACAGCACTGGACCAGTTTGAAGCTTATGCTCCTGATGTCATGGAAAGCTTTAAACGGCTGGCAGAAACCGGAAATGTTGAATTTTTGGCAGAGACTTATGCACACTCTCTGAGCGCATTAAAAAGTAAAGAAGAATTTACCAAGCAGGTTAAAGCCCAGTCTGATAAAATTGAATCTCTTTTCGGGCAAAAGCCTACTACTTTCAGAAATACCGAGCTTATTTACTCGGATGACATCGGTGCAATGGTGGCTGATATGGGTTATAAAGTTATGCTCACCGAAGGAGCCAAACACGTTCTCGGATGGCGCAGTCCTGATTTTATGTATGCCAATGCCATCAATCCGAAACTGAAATTGCTGCTTAAAAATTTCAGGCTAAGTGATGATATCGCCTTTCGCTTTTCTCAGCAAAGCTGGTCCGAATGGCCTTTAACAACAGAAAAATTTGTAGGCTGGCTCAACCAAATTGATCCCAAAGAAGAAGTAGTCAATTTATTTATGGATTACGAAACTTTCGGAGAACACCAATGGGCAGAAACAGGAATTTTTGATTTTATGAAGGCCTTGCCCGGACGTGTTTTCTCTGATTCCGATTTTGTTTTTGCAACACCATCGGAATTGGGTGAAAAACTCCAGCCCGTTTCTTCCATTCATGTTCCCGATCCTATTTCCTGGGCTGATGAAGAAAGAGATTTGACAGCCTGGCTGGGAAACGAACTGCAGGACGAAGCTTTTGACAAACTTTATGCCCTGGAACCCATAGTACAGAGGTCGAAAAATCCTGATATTCATCATGATTGGCTTTATCTTCAAACATCTGACCATTTCTATTACATGTGTACCAAATGGTTCTCTGACGGTGATGTTCATAAGTATTTTAATCCTTACGGAACACCTTATGAAGCATTTATCAATTATATGAATGTTCTGTCCGACTTTATCATCAGGTTGGAAAAGGAAGAAGGCGGCTCACAGGATAATTTCAAAGACATTAAAGATACGCTGGACGACTTGTTGGGCCAGACCGGGGAATTTATCAAAAAAACCGTTGAACAAACCAAAAAGAGTACAAAGAAAATCCTGAAAGACAAAGATCTGAGCTTTGAAAGCATTAAAGATATGTCTGATACGGCGGTAAAGAAATTATTGCGTGAAGTTGATTTTGAAACAATAAGCGGTGCTTTGACCGATGCCGGAAAAGAAGTTACCGATAAAATCTTGCCTAATCTGGGGAAAAAGGCCCAAAAGGAATTTGATGAGATACAGGCCAAGATGAAAAAGATCACACCTAACGATATTGAGAAATACAGAAAGAAAGTTGAAGCAAAACTAAAGAACCTATTCGGGGGGAGATAAGATCATATTCACTCTTTAAATCACCGGAAGCAAACTTTTTTATAAGATCATATCGGAAGATATTTGCATTTTTGTTTGCTTTACATTTTTTTGAATTTATATGGAAATAAACGGGATATTTGCCCAATTTTTTAAAGGGTGAAAGTTCAGCTTTAGCTTTGACATAAGGTTGGCATCAAAGCCAGAACTAATTAAAGGAAAGGATTTTATGAAACCAGATTTAATATTTGAAACAAGCTGGGAAGTATGTAACCAAATTGGAGGTATTTACACGGTAGTTTCCACCAAAGCCAAAAGTATGGTTGATGAATTCCACGACCAATATATTTTAATAGGACCCGATGTATGGAAAGAGACAAAAGCCAATCCTGATTTTATTGAAGACAAGGGGCTTCTTACCGAATGGCAGGAAGCGGCATTACAGCAAGGTTTAAAAGTGCGGGTTGGGCGATGGAATATCGAGTCCAAGCCGTTGGTAATCCTGGTTGGTTTCACGCACCTTTACGCTCAAAAAGATGAGATTTTCACACATCTGTGGAATACCTTCCGGTTAGATTCCATATCAGGACAATGGGATTATATTGAACCGGCCATTTTTGGTTATGCGGCTGGTCAGACTATTGAAAGTTTTTACAAATTTTTCTCCAGCACACATCAGAATGTAGTGGCTCATTTCCATGAATGGATGACCGGTTCGGGTGTGCTATATCTCAAAGAAAAACTACCCTTTGTCGGAACTGCATTTACAACACATGCTACCGTTTTGGGCCGATCCATTGCCGGTAACGGTTATCCGTTATACGAAAATCTGGAAAAATATAACCCGTTGATGATGGCCGAAAAATTCGGTGTGATCAGTAAAAACTCCATTGAAACACTGAGCGCCAAACAATCGGATGTTTTTACAACAGTTAGCGAAATTACATCAAAAGAATGCAAACAATTATTGGAAAAGCCTGCCGATGTCATCACACTGAACGGGTTTAACAACAATTTTGTCCCTTCTGAAGAAGATTTTCCGAAAATCCGGGATCATTCCCGGCAAAAAATTCTGGAAGTTGCTGCAAAGATCACCGGGAAATCACTTCCTGAAGATTCATTTATGATACTCACCAGCGGCCGCTATGAATTCAAAAACAAAGGCATCGATCTGTTTATCAAAGCATTGTCTCAACTCAAACAGGATAAAGGTTCAAAAAAAACCATTCTTGCAATTATTGCAGTGCCAACAGGTCATGACGGCCCCACTTCCGCTTTTTCTCTGAACATTATTGATGGGCCTTCTCAGGAAAGCCGTTATCTCACGCATAAGTTAAACGATCCGGCAAATGATCCTATCCTGCGCGAAGCAGAAAACAATAACCTTGATAATCATCCTGAAGATCAGGTACATTTGATTTTTATTCCCGTTTATCTCAATGGCCATGATGGCGTGGTTAATTTAAACTACTACGATTTTATTACAGCTTTTGACTACACTGTTTTCCCTTCCTATTACGAACCTTGGGGATATACGCCTATGGAAAGTATTGCTTTCGGAATTCCTACCATAACTACCAGTTACGCTGGTTTTGGAACCTGGGTTCTTGATAATTTACCGAAAGGGCAAAAAGCGGTTCAGGTCATAGACCGGAAAAACAAAACCGATGATGAAGCTGCAAGTCTTATTGCTTTGGGCATCAAAAATTACATCCAAAAAGGCGATGTTGCTGCAACATCGCAAGAAGCTCAGAAAATCTCAAAAATGTTGTTGTGGGAAAACCTGAACAAAAATTACCATCAAGCTTGGGAAGTTGCCATCAACGTTGCAAATGAACGTAAAAAAATTCAGGGACCACAATGGACTGTTCCAGAAACTCAGTTGGTGGAACCTTCAGGTGATGGCAATACTCCGGTTTGGAAAAGAATTATTGTTGAACCCAATTTGCCCGAACCACTGAAACCTTTAAAAGAACTTGCCTTTAATCTTTGGTGGTCCTGGGACCTTGAAGCAAAAGAACTGTTCAGTGAAATAGATCCTGAAAAATGGAAAGAGGTTGAACGGAATCCGGTTTTGCTGCTTGAAAGCCTTTCCCTGGAAAAGATAACAAAGCTGTCTGATGACAATAATTTTATTGCCCGGCTCAATAAGACCTATGCCCGCTTCCAGAAATACATGGAAGAGTCTAACGATAAGGAAGAAGATCAGATCGCTTATTTCAGCATGGAATACGGGCTGCACAACAGCATTAAAACTTATTCAGGCGGATTGGGGATTCTAGCCGGCGATTACATCAAGCAAGCAAGCGATTCCAACAAGAACATGATTGCCATCGGCCTGATGTACAGACAAGGCTATTTTAAGCAACTCATCAGTCACCTTGGAGATCAAATTGCAGAGTACAACATTCAGGAAACCAATCAATTACCTATCGAATCTGTTAAAGATGAAAAGGGAGATTCCGTTCGTGTAGCCATTGCACTTCCCGGAAGGGTGGTCTGGGCGAAAGCATGGCGGCTGAGTGTCGGACGAATCCCTTTGTATCTGCTTGATACCAACATCAGCGATAATAACGAACAAGACAGGAAACTTTCCGCACAACTTTATGGCGGAGACAACGAACACAGACTAAAGCAGGAAATGCTACTGGGTCTTGGCGGGATCAGGCTTATCCAAAAACTAAAATTGAAACCGGCTATCTATCACAGTAATGAAGGCCATGCCGCTTTCATAGGGCTTGAAAGGATCGACAAGCTGATAGAGCAAGAACATATAAGCTTTTGCCAAGCAAAGGAATATGTCAGGGCAACCACCCTGTTCACTACACACACACCGGTTCCGGCAGGTCACGACAGTTTTGAAGAACACCTGATCAGGGCTTATCTTTCACACTTTACCGATCATTTTTCCATTTCATGGGAGGAATTTATCGGGCTTGGAAGATTCAATCCAAAAGATGCATCTGAGAAATTTTCCATGAGTGTGCTGGCCACAAAACTTTCCAGGGAAGTAAACGGTGTAAGCCGAATTCATGGCATGGTTTCAAGAAACATGTTTAAAGGACTTTACCCAGGATTTTATGAGGAAGAATTAAATATTGGTTATGTGACCAATGGTGTTCATTATTATACCTGGACGAACAATGTCTGGCAAAAATTATTTCATGAGACGTTTGACGAGAATTTTGATCACAACCAGTCAAACCCAAAGATGTGGGAGAATATTTATGATATCTCCGACGAGAAGATCTGGGAAACCCGGTTGACCGTAAAAAAACAACTCGTAGCTTATGTGAAAGAGCGAATACATCACGACCTGACCGACCGTCAGGAAAGCCCAAAACTCACCATCGAATCTCTGAAACACATCAATGACAAATGTCTGATATTTGGATTTGCAAGGCGTTTTGCTACTTATAAAAGGGCACATCTACTTTTTACCGATATTGAAAGGTTAGCAAAAATTGTCAATAACCCGCAGTGTCCCGTAATTTTCATCTTTGCCGGAAAAGCGCATCCGAAAGACAAAGCCGGCCAGGATCTGATCAAATATATCATTGAAATTTCCAAACGTGAAGAATTTATTGGCCGCATTATTTTTCTGGAAAACTATAATATGACCATGGGGAAAATGCTTACCAGCGGCGTTGATGTTTGGGTCAACACACCAACCCGGCCTTTGGAAGCTTCGGGAACCAGTGGTGAAAAGGCCACAATGAACGGAGTTTTAAATTTCAGTGTCCTGGATGGTTGGTGGGCAGAAGGCTACAAACCAAATGCAGGTTGGGCAGTTAGTGAAACAAGAACTTACGAGAACCAGCAACTTCAGGACCAACTGGATGCTGAGATTATATACAACACCTTGGAGACAGAGATCATCCCGACTTATTTTGCCCAAAATAAAGAGGGAATTTCCAAAGAGTGGATAAGTCATATCAAAAACACGCTGGCTGAAATCGCTCCGGATTTTACTATGGAAAGGATGCTTCATGATTACGAAGAAAAATATTACAAATCCCTGATTACCAGTAGCAAATTGATGAAAGAGAACCATTATCAAAATACACAAAAATTGGCTTTATGGAAACATAAAGTAAAACAATCATGGAATAATCTCTCGGTAACATCACTCAGCATACCCGACACCAAAAAAGGCCCCATCCCCTTTGGAAAATTATTCATCGCTGAAATCATTCTGGATATAGACGGTCTAAGTGTTGATGATATTGAAATTGAGGTAATTATGGGCAAAAAAGAAGGCGGTGATATCGATAATATCCTTTTGAAATATCTTTTCGAAGTTAAAGAAACAAACGACGAAAAAGCAGTATTTGTTTGCAGTTTCCCCATATCTTATTCAGGGAAAATAAATTATGCTTTCCGGATGACGCCCAAAAATGAATTGCTGGCATACAAGATGGATTTTCCGCTTGTAAAATGGCTTTAACTGTAACTAAAAAGCCTGCATTTTTAAATAAATACAGGCTTTTTATGACTATTTCTTCATCTTATTCTAACGAACAGCGATCAGGCTGATGTCCATACTCTTTATTTGGTGCGTAAGAGCGCCAACCGAAATGTAATCCACATCGGTTTCAGCATAAGCACGAATATTCTCCATATTAATACCCCCCGAAGCTTCCGTTTCATAACGTCCTCCAATCATTTCAAGCCCCTTTCGCATATCTTCAGGAGAAAAGTTATCCAACATGATCCGGTCAATCCCACCTGTTTCCAAAATCTCCTGTAGTTCTTTAAAGTCCCGGGCCTCAATTTCAATTTTCAAATCCAAATGATGCTTTTCAAGATAAGCTTTTACCTTTTCAATGGCTGGCTTTACCCCTCCGGCAAAATCAATATGATTGTCCTTTATCATGATCATATCAAAAAGTCCGAAGCGATGGTTTTCGCCGCCACCGGCTTTCACAGCCATCTTTTCAACAATCCGGTTGCAAGGGGTGGTTTTCCTCGTATCCAACAAAATGGCATGCAATCCTTCGATTTTATGTACCATTTTATTAGTAAAAGTCGCAATACCACTCATACGCTGAATAAAATTCAAAGCCGTCCGCTCAGCAGAAAGTACTGATAACGAATTGCCCTGAATCTGCATAATATTCTCTCCGGGTTTCACTTCATCACCATCCTTCTTGAAAATCGTGATCTTCAAATCTGAATCAATATTTTCAAAAACTATTTTAGCAATTCCGGCTCCAGCCACAATACCGGATTCTTTGGCAACCATAACTGCATTTCCAACTGCACCTCTTGGAACTACCGCCTTCGACGTATGATCTCCCGTTCCAAGATCTTCTTCTAATGCCTTTTGAATTAACTCTTCTATACTCATTTCTCAGAAAACTATTATCGTAATAATTTAAAAGTCAGACATCCAGACATAACTATTCAATGAGTTTCTTCAATTTCCATTTGCTGGATACAATAACTTGCTGCTTTGGGAACCATCAGAATGTAAACATTCCAGTTTTTTTTACCGCTGCGAAAATTTCCTATCAAAAAATACTTTTTTCCGGTAAAACCGTCTTCCTTCAACGAAAATCGGGAAACGCGGTTTTTATCAAAAAAATCCTGAAGCTGCGATAGGGACCGCACTGCTGTAAAAAAGCCTGTACTACCAGGAATATCAACACTTACAAATCCTTCAAAATATTTCTGCATCCCGGCTGATTTTCCAGAGCTAAATGTTTCTACAAAATCCTGCCTTACCTGATCTTTACTCTGAGAAAAGGAAGGAAATGCAAGCGTAACAAGCAAAACTGTTAAAGCAGGACCGAAAAATCTCATTTCTTATTTTTTTCAAAAATACGAATTTCATAACTCAAAACAGCACTCTTCTCACCGCCAGAAGCTTTTTAACTACTTTTCCTTCCAGCACTTGTTTTCAATAAGATTTCCACTTTCATGGTTGAAAAGTTAACAGATTCTTTTCATTAATCATTTTTCAATCCATATTTTTTATATTACATTTGAACAAATTTTTAAGCTCAACCATGAGAAAACTGCTTAATTTCATTCTGATTACTGCTTTTTTAGGAGGCTTTTATAGTTGCAAGCAACACAAGCCGGATACCGCCGAGAATTTTAATGCAAAGCTTAAAGAATTTAAAAAGAACATCAAGAATGTTAACAATACCATTACCATGGTTGACAGCCTGGCAAAACAGCAGGCAAGAATTAATACTGAAAGAGACGCCGGCAAGATTTCAGATAGTGAAGCAAAAACACAACTTGATAACCTTGATAGAACTCTTGGCAGGAAAGTGGCACGCACTACGAATCTGCATCCTGCAATAAACTTACCAAACTGGGCTAAAGATCTGGGAATAAGAATGCCCCGGAGCATGGTACTGGATACCGATTATTCACAGGCTACTTCAGTGAAAAATCAGGACGAAGGATTTAATTCTGTGGTTCTCGTTTTTAAAGGCAATTATAAAACCGCCATGCAGCAGGCTGCTATCATTGCCAAAGATGCAAATGTGCCGTTAACAAAAGAATACAAGACCGCTTTTGAGATGAAGAAAAAATATGGGGATGAAATTATCAAAGGTGCTGTCTATATGAATTTTGATTTGGGTGATCCGGTACAACCCAAGTATTCTATCGCTATCACCGTTAGTGAAAACGGTACGCTGACCATCAGCGCCACTGATTCAAAAGGCATGGAAGATCATCTTAAATTGGACAACATAACTGCTCCAACTAGAACTGATTCACTATAATCTTCGTCGTCATATTTCGCCTTTTGTGCAAAAATCAAACAATCTATTTTTTTGGGAATTTAATTTTGCTTAATTTTCCATTCGTAACATAACAAATTCGTAACATATGAAAATAGTCGTTTCAGGCGCAAGCAGAGGCATCGGAAATGCCCTGGTAAAACAATTTTTAACCCAGGGACATGAAGTTTTTGCTTTTGCACGCAATGCAAATCATATTTCGGACATTACTTCCAACCCGGAAACCGCAAAAGGGAAATTGCATTTTATGGCTTTTGATCTGATGGAAAATGATTTTTCGACTCTGATAAGCGCCATCGAAGAAAAGTTACAAACTATTGATGCTCTTGTAAATAACGCCGGGTTTCTGGTCACAAAACCTTTTGTTGAAATAACAGATGAAGATTTTGACCATACCTTTGATGTAAACGTAAAAGCGCCTTTCAAACTTATCCGGGAGTTGTTCCCCTTATTTTCAAAAGGCAGTCATATCGTTAATATTTCAAGTACCGGAGGGTTTCAGGGCAGTATTAAATTTCGCGGGCTAAGCGTTTACAGCGCCAGCAAAGGAGCGCTTTCCATTTTAACAGAAAGCCTTGCACTGGAGTTTGCAAAAGATGAGATTAAAGTCAATGCACTAGCGCTGGGTTCGGCTCAAACCGAGATGCTGGCGCAAGCATTTCCAAATTATAAAGCGCCTCTCACAGCCGCTGAAATGGCAGAGTTTATCGCCTATTTTACGTTAAACGGTCACAAATTTTTTAACGGGAAAATCCTTCCTGTTTCACTTTTCACTCCCTGATAAAGCGGTACCCTATTTTCCGTGAGCATTTCAAAGCAGGGTTCATAAAGTTTTTTGTTTGAACCATAGTATACAGGTAAGTTCTCCCCATTCTTTTTATTAACAATTCTTTTAGTTATTGACAAAAAACAGATCGACAAGTATCCAATACGAATTTCAAGTTGACAATTATTCTTTTATTATCTTTTTGCTGTAAGTGCTGTCTCCGATAACCAAATGCAAAATATATACATCGGAAGGCAATCTCGTTAGATTTAGAGTGGTTTTATTTCCATGAAATATTTTATGCTCCTTCAGGTTCATCTGTTTATCGTAAAGTTGCACGTCGATTCCTTTTTGTTTGTCTTTGCCGGACAATTTTGCCGGGTTGACCCGGACTGTTACCTGACTGGTTGCCGGATTGGGATAGACGGAATACAAACTGGTGACCTCCACCATCAGGCGATGTTGTGTTGATCCGCAAGTATTTGTTACAGTAGCATAGACATCGCCATAGCCCGGTCTTGACCCTGCCCTGAATCTTCCTAAAACAGGCCCTCCTGTAACAGTAAGAATAGCCCCATCGCGCGACCAGTCAACAGATCCTTGTATAATAACCGTTGTAATAAGAAATTTGTGCCAAGCCTGTCATATTCACACTTATCCGGGTATCTCCGGTAAGATTAAAACTTGGATCACCAAGCCAGACATCCTTTGCAATAGTATCACTTCCACAAGAAGAACTTACTATTGCCTTTACCCAACCCATTCCACTTACAGAACTGTTTGCAGCCTGCACGGTATAATAGTCTGTTCCCTGACCGCTTACATAAGTAAGATTGCTGCTGTGTGTCCAACTTACCGTGGAACCTGAAGGAGGATTGTTAAGAGTGAAGGTAGATACCGAAGTGCAAACAGTGCTGCCACCGGTGATTGTCGGTAGTTGCGTAAAACAAACAGGTGATACATAAACCTGCCAGGTGCCGTTTCTGTCATCCATCCAGGCAGGGTATGCTTTTCCGCCGTATGCAGCAACCCCTATGTAATCACCGGCATATCCACCACCAAATCCAGGAATCGTGGCTATAGTGTGAGAAACATCGCTTACTTTGATATTACTATATGTTTGGCCACCATCCGAGGAATAGGCAAGATAAGTATCAGTCCCGTATTGTTCTGATGTATCAAAGGCATAATAAGCGATGCATACGATGCCCGTGGAATCATCCACGGTAATCCACGGGAAAAAACTTTGGGTTGCACCACTAATACTTACTGTTTCAGGCTGGGACCAGGTGCTGCCCTGATCATCCGAATACCTCACCTGAATAACCGACGTTCCTGAACCCCCTTATGCAATATATATTCTCCCTCTGTGAGGCCCGTTGCTTTTGTCAACTGCCATTGATGGAAAGTCATTTACCCGACTATTAAATCTTGAATCAAGGCTCTTCGTAACTCGTATTCCGGAGTATGAAAACGCTATTGATGCTGATGAAAAAGTCTGTCCTCCATCTGACGATTTAACAAATCCAATTCCCGTTGCCGGTAAAGAGCCGGGATAATCCGCCCAACAAACATATACTTCGCCATTGGGGCCGGTTTGAACATTAACACCTTGTCCTACTCCATTATTACCCCTTAACGTAATTGCCGGTGAAAACGTGCTGCTGCCGGCCGGTAAAGAATTAAATTTCACATAACCATCCATTGCCGTTGATGATGTGAAATCTGTCCAGGCACAGTAAAAATTATTTTTGTAAGGACTTCCGGGAGAATTGTCAATAGCAATCATTTCCTTATCAAAGCTACTCACAGGGCCGTAACCCCTTACCTCCGGCTGCCAGCTTGCTCCATGATCAGTCGTTTTCAGCATATAATATCCATTAGGAACTGGAGCCTGACCATTGTTCCAATATTAGCCCGGGCTCATTGAAACAATATACCCGTTACCCTGGGCGTCGAATGCCGTACAAGGATCACCCCTGCCATAGGCTGAATTTGGCAAGTGGTCAGAACCATTCCAGGTTTGCCCGCCATCATTGGAATAATAATATCCCTGTATAGAATTACCCCAAATAGTCTGAGCACTTACAAGAATATTCTTGCTGTTTGTCGGGTCAATGGAAATGTTGACTTCAGACTGAGGGTTGGATGAAGGAAAAATACGAATATCCGTACCGTCAACGGCAGGGATACTGTTCCCGCTGATACTGGCTGCATTTGAGCCGTTTCCCGTCGTAACAAGTGTCGATTTAAAAATAGTCGAAGGAACATAATTTGTATCTATTTGAACTGCAGTAGAAAAAGGATTTTGAGCAATTATTTTGCCCGTAAATACCCAAATTATAATTAATAAAAAGTAAAAACGTTTCATTTTGACCTGATTTTCATTTTGTTAGTAAAAAAGATAAGTAGTCAACCCAAAATTCACTTCCTTTTCCGGGCTGGTTATCCATTACATAATTCCCGCCTCTAATTTCTATCAAAGCCGTGTCTGCCAAAGCTGAACGTTGGCTAGTAGGAATATTAATCTGTTTATAATTATCAATAGACTTTGTTCCGAACCATGCGCCACTATCGGTTTCTTTACCTTGAAAAAATAATTTTATCTGTATTGAAACCGTATCCGACGGAGCCAAATTACATTTGACATAAGCCTGTAAACTCAAAGGATGAACATTAACAGGAAATTTGGTTTCTGCACGAGCATAAGCTTTAAAATAAAA
>CAZPPK010000038.1:0-21443 GCA_964588415.1 uncultured Lentimicrobiaceae bacterium | reverse complement strand
GAACCTGTCGTTTTGTTAATTTCGCTGAAATAGAAAATCAGCAGACTCTAGTTAAGAGTTCTAAGAATTATCTATCCATATTTAGAAAAGAGCCAAAATGTTTTGATGCTTCCTGATTAGAAAATTATAAAAATAAAAAGCACAGCTTTCATTTCAATGGAATTCTTTCTTATTTTTGAGCTTGAAAACCAGCCTTTTTGATGATTTTTTTCAGAAAGACATTTTTGGCCAATATTTTGAAAATTAAATATTATCATCTTTATGAACCGATGCTGGGCACCAAACCGGATTCAAATAATAATCTGTCGTCAAAAGGGTTGTCTAACACTTTAACATTCACTTAAAAACGGAAATATGGAAATTGAAATGTGGCAAATTTGGATCATTATTGCAGTTCTTCTTTTTATAGTAGAAGTATTTATTCCGACATTTTTCGCGGCGAGCCTTGCTATTGGTTCTTTAGCCGCGGCGATTTTTTCTTTTTTAGGCTTTGGAATAGAAATTCAGCTTATTGCATTTTCATTGGGAACACTAGCTATCTTTTTTGCTATAAGGCCTTTTATGTTTAAATATGCACATAAAAGAAACGGCCAGGTAGAAACCAATGTGGATGCGCTAATTGGAAAAACTGCCAAGGTAATAGTGACAATAGACAATTCTAAAAATGAAGGAAGAGTAGTCTTTGAAGGCGATGACTGGAAAGCAGAAACAGAAAATAACGATATTTTAGAACCTGGCAGAAAAGTTGAAATATTAAAAGTTGATAGTACTTTACTAATTGTTAAACCATTAAATTAAGGAGGATACATCTTATGGGAATCAGTATTATTTTAGGTCTAATCGCACTTTTCGTGATTATATTTGTTATGGCAGGAATTAAAATCGTTCAACAATCACAAACAATGGTCATTGAACGGCTTGGAAAATATAACCGAACCCTGCCAACAGGAATTAATGTTATCTGGCCTATCGTTGACAAGCCCCGTGAAATCATGTGGCGGTTTGTCAGACAAAATGTAACGCTTGATGGTCAGGCATATATCACCATGAAACCCATTACCAAAATTGATTTAAGGGAAACGGTTTATGAATTTCCCAAGCAGAATGTGATTACAAAAGATAATGTTGGAACAGAAATCAATGCCATTATTTTTTTTCAAATCACAGATCCGATAAAAGCGATTTATGAAATTTCAAACCTCCCGGATGCCATTGAAAAACTTACTCAAACTACTTTGAGAAATGTAATAGGCGAATTGGATTTGGATCAGACTTTAACTTCAAGAGACACAATTAATGGCAAATTAAGGACTGTTTTGGATGAAGCAGGCCATAAGTGGGGTGTCAAGGTGAACCGGGTTGAATTACAGGATATAAACCCGCCCCAGGAAATTCGGGCTGCGATGGAAAAACAAATGAGGGCAGAGCGCGATAAACGGGCAAAGATCCTTGAAGCTGAAGGTGAAAAGCAATCAAGGATATTGCAGTCGGAAGGGCTTAAAATGGCAGCTATAAATAATGCTGAAGGTGAAAAGCAATCTCAAATTCTTAGAGCTGCCGGTCAGGCGCAGGCTAGAATCAGAACAGCTGAAGGAGAAGCAGAAGCTGTTTTGAAAATAACG
This sequence comes from uncultured Lentimicrobiaceae bacterium, assembly GCA_964588415.1. Taxonomy (GTDB): domain Bacteria; phylum Bacteroidota; class Bacteroidia; order Bacteroidales; family F082; genus Sulfidibacterium. The sequence goes on along the minus strand of CAZPPK010000038.1, from coordinate 19,821 downwards.
AAATCAGTTTCTGCCACAAAAGGAGATCCCATAAATTACATGGTTGCTGTTCGATATATCGACACATTAAAAGAAATGGTCAGTGGCAAAGACAACAAGATGATCTATATGCCTTACGAAGCAACGGGTGTTTTGAGCTCAATAGGCGGTATTAAGGATATGTTAAGCCCGCAAGTTAAATCCTGAAAAGGCTCATTTTTACAAGTTATGTAGTTGAAGTCAAAAGGTTTTCTCCGCTTTGTGACGGCAACATTCTGGGATTGAAAGATGCTGAAGCCTTCCAAAATCAAAAATCGTTGGCCGAAATTCGGAGTTCTTTTCCTTTTTAGAAAGTCGAATAATTTACAAACAAGGATTAACGAATAGCAATCTGAGAACTTCCAAAATCAAAAGACGATACCTCCCAAAACGTAGGGTTATTTTATTAATTTTGATTTAAAATATATCGGATGGTCAAAAAGGTTTTTCTGTTTTCGCTGATTATATTGCTGTCTGGATTGAGTGGGAAAGCAGAGTGTTGTATTTCGTTGACAGACGCTATAATACAATCGTCGCAGGAAAATCAAAAAACTGTAATTCAAAAACAGAGCCTGAACCAGGCCCCTAGCGACCCGATTGCTTCATTCAACACGGCAAGAAAATTACTGGAACTTCCGGCTGCAGAGGTTTCTGATCAGGAAAAAAGCAAGTTCTTCAGACTTCTTGCTAGAAAGTTAGAAAATGCACATCATTATGAACAGGCTCTGAAATGCTATAAATTATCGGATAGCCTCGCTTCTTCAAATAAAATATTTAAAGGAGTTCCACCGGTTAAACTTGTTTTAAGACATGGCCTTCCGGGAACGTTTTATCTTTTTGCAGCATTGCTGGTCATCTTTCTGATTTTTTTAGGCTATTCTGTTTTGGGATTCTTTAAGCTGAATGCTCGTCGCAAAACACTTCTGGATAAGCAGGATAAATTGAGTAAAGAGTTAGACAGACTTCAGTCGGAGCTGGATACCAAAGTAAAGTCAGAAAACCTTTCCCTGCACAAGGAGTTTGAAGACTTGAAGGAAAAAGAAGTTGCGCTTAAATCGGCACTTAAAAAGGCCGAAGAAGCAGGTTTTCTGAGAAATACCTTTATTGCCAACCTGGGATTTGACGTCCGGACTCCATTAAACGGGATCATCGGTTTTGCTAGCATGCTTGAAACGGAGCTCGCAGTCGAAAAGAACCTTGAACTTTATGAATATGCAGTCGACATTGAAATGAGTGGCCATCGTCTGTTGAAGTTGCTTAACAACGTGATCGATCTTTCTTCCCTGGAATCCAATACGTTGAAATTAAATATTTTGCCTGTTGCACCTGAGTCTGTCATAAAAAATATTTATGATCAGTATGTCACGCCGGCAAGAGAGAAAAATCTGATTTTCAAGAGTAAAATTGATCCTGAATTGAGACCAGTTTTGGCCGATGAAAAGAATCTGGGAAAAGTACTAATGCAGATTGTAGACAATGCCGTGAAATATACGGAAAGTGGTTTTGTGACCCTGTCGGCAGTATATGATCAGGCGCGGGATATAGATGTAATTGAAATTAAAGATACGGGGTCGGGCATTGATAAAAAACATCAAAAGCTTTTGTTTGAAATGGAAGCCGGAAGTGATGCCGGGCAGCTGAAGTTTGAAGAAGGAACAGGAATAGGTTTGAAGCTGGCAAAGAAATTAATGGATTTGATGAATGCCGGAATTGAACTTAATTCGGAACCCGGGGTGGGGACAACTTTCCGTTTGTTTTTTCCGTGCAGTAAAAAAGCGGTGATCCAGAAGTCAGTGCCTGCGGAGTGGAAAGAAACTTCAATGGAGGTCACTACGGTATCTGAACTTGGTGATCTAGATATTTTTGTGGTGGAAGATGACCGGATGAACAGAATCATTCTTGAAAAGATGCTGAAAAATATGGGAAGCGTGAAACTTTCGGTTGATGGAAAGGATTGTTTGGAAATTATTGACTCAGAAGCGGCAAAAAATCACTTTTACCAGATCATGTTATTCGATATTAACCTTCCCGGTGATAAGGATGGTGTTGCTCTGATGAAGGAGATAAGAGCCAAATACAGGGAGTATCAACAGGTTCCGTTTATCGCACAGACAGCTTATGCAATGGCTGCAGACAAAGAATTTTTTCTAAAAGAGGGGTTCGACAGTTATCTTTCCAAACCCATTAACCGGAATGAATTGATTTCAACTATTAAACAACAACTTTCAATTTTTGGTTCAGCTAAAAATAAACCTTACTAAAGAAATTTCATTCCTTCGTCTGTACTAAAAACTTCTTTGATAAATACTGTTTGCCAGTTGAACCAAGTGCTCATTGCTTTTCCTATCAAACGAAATCTCCAGAAGGTAATTCATAGACATATTAAAGAAAGTTTCCATACGTGTGACCGTTTCTTCGCGGATGTCACATTTTTCATAAACGGCAAGCATGCGGTCTATTTTTTTCTCATCATTCTGTTCCTGCATGATACTGAAAATCTCTTCGCGTTCTTCTTTGCCGGCCTTTTTCAAAGCCATGCATAAAAGGTATGTTTTTTTATTCTGAAGGATATCGCCTCCGATTTTTTTTCCGAAAGTTTTTTGATCACTAAAAGAATCGAGGTAGTCGTCTTTAATTTGAAAGGCAAGACCCAGATTGATCCCAAAATTATAAATTTTAGCAAGGTCTTCGGTGGATGCGCCGCCGATCATGGCGCCGAGTTTTAGAGATACCGCTAGCAAAACAGATGTTTTCAAACGGCTCATTTCCAGATAATCATCAACAGAAACTTCGGCCAGTTCTTCAAAATCTACATCCATCTGTTCTCCTTTAATGACTTCCATGGCAGTTTGCTGAAATACCTGGTTAAGCTCGAAATTATTACAAGATGATGCTGCTCTGCCAATCAAACGTTGAGCATGGATCAACATGGCATCGCCGGTAAGAATGGCTTTGTTGGTCCCGAATTTTTTATGAACCGTGGATTCATTGCGCCGGATGTCAGCTTTGTCAATAATATCATCGTGGACGAGCGAAAAATTGTGATAAATCTCTACTGCGCTAGCAGCGTCTAACGCCTGTTCAGGATTTCCTCTAAAAGCTTCGCAGGCTGTCAGCAAAAGAACGGGCCTCAGTCGTTTTGCTTTCATGCGCATAATCTGCATGGCTGATTGCAAAAGTACTTCAGGAAACTCATCAAAAGCTTTCTCGAATAAATACGTTTCAAAAATAGATTTTAAGGCTGATGCCGAATGTTTTGTTTGTTGATTAATTTCCATCTGATCTTTTATAATTTTTGTACTGCATAAACCGGGTGTCCATTCAAAATATTTTTTGCTTTCTCCCACTGGCGCGTAAAGCCCAGAATCATTCCACCGCCACCCGATCCACATAATTTTAAATAATAATCATCATTTTCCTGGCCCTGTCTCCAAATCGATTCAAATCCTTTGGGTATTAAGGGTGTCAGAAGATTCAGCGTCAGGGAAGAGAGGCTTTTTATATTTTCAAAAAGTACTTCCTTTTCTCCATCTATCCATCTGTGAATGCAATGATTATTAGCCGGAATAAGCTCTTTCTGAACCAGATTCAGAAAATCCGGCTGTTTGCACCAAGTAGCGAAATCTTGCACCATCTTCCGGGTTTCTCCCTGCTGTCCGCTGTCTAAAAGAAATACAGCTCCATGTCCGTCCAGTTGGAAAGTCTTCTGCGAAACCAACGAAAGGCCACCGTCTTGATTGATTGTAATAGGTTTTTGCAGATAACAGATCATCGGATCCAGACCTGAACTTTTCCCATGAAAACAGGATTCCATTTCAGAAAAAAGTTGCTTTAAATCTTTCAGGTCATCTGTTGCAGTAGTTTCTTGGGAGATTTTGTTTCTCCCATAGCGTGCATAAACGGCTGCTACAAGTGAACCGGAACTTCCCAACCCGTAACCCAGCGGAATATTGGTGTTATAAACCAGTCCGTTTTCAATATCTTTTTCAAACGCAACTACATCCAGCGGAAGCTGATGCAGCTCTTTCAGGTATTTTGAAAATCTGCGCAAATGACTTACGGAGCCCAAACTGTTTGCCTGTGTTGGAGAAAAGGATAAATATCCGAAACGTTCAAAATAAGGGATACTTAATGCCTGCGAGCCATACATTAAGGTGTGTTCGCCAAACAAAAGTATTTTTGCGTAGAATTTTTCCTCTTTTAGCATGTTCACATCAATTTCTTTGGGCCCGGACCTATCTCATCATCTATAAAACCATTTTCACCAAGATATGGTTTGATGTCATTTCTGACAAACTTATTCACCTGATTCCTGTTAGATTTGGGATACAGTAAGTGCACATTGGGGCCAGCATCCAAAGTAAAACACACCGGGACTCCGGTTTCCCTGCGGTAAGCTCTGATTTCTTCTATTATATTGAGAGTCTGAGGTTTCATAAGGATAAAAGAAGGTTGGGAGGCCATCATCATAGCATGTAATGTAAGTGCCTCAGATTCCGTTATCCGGATAAATTCATCAATATCTCCGGCTTTTAGAACTTTCACCAAACGTTTTGCGTTTTGTTTGGCTTGTGAAAACCGGTCCTTGGCAAACGGGTTGTTTTTCATTAGATCGTGCCCAATGCGACTTGACACTTTTTTGGTTCCTGTTTCGACCAGTAAAATACTATCCTGATAATTCAAGAAATCGGAATGAATATAATTTTTGATGGGAACACCAAACAGATCAGATGTACCTTCCATTCCTTCAATGGCTCCCCACGCGACCCATCCTCCAAAGACCGATCTGGAAGCGCTTCCTGAACCCATGCGCGCAACAAATGATGCTTTTTGAAAAAAATCTTCCAGGCGGGTTAGCCGGTTAAAGCAGTATCGTTCAATATCGCATAAAATTAGGGCTAAAGCACTCATTCCTGAAGCTGAAGAAGCGATTCCGGCAGAATGCGGAAAAGTATTATTGGAGTGAATTTCGAAATCAAGTTGTTCAATGAAAGGAAAAATTTTAGTCAGGCTTTTAAAGTAGGAAATGATCTTTTTTTTAAAATCAGGTTGGGGAGTGTTGTTTAACAAGAATCTGACTTTAAAATTTTTTCCAGTGGCAGGTCGAAACAAAACTCTTGTTTTGGAATAAGACCGGTTCAATGAAAAGCTAATCGAAGGATTGCTGGGAATTTGAAAGCCTTTTTTCCCCCAATATTTTACCACTGCAATATTGGAAGGGCTTTGCCAGACAATTTCCCCACTACAGTCCTGGTTTTTGAATTTCAATCCTGGTTTATCATATAGCATGTCAGTCAAGCATTTCCCGGACGTTTTTCAGACCGGTGGTTAATAGGGGCAAAATTAGAAAAAATAACAGGCATTAAAAACTTGTCATGTTTCCGTGCCGGATTTTTTTGGCATTCATTTTGATTAAACTATTTTCACAGAGAAATCAGATAAAATTTATATCATGGAAAAAACCAAATGCTTGATTATAGGAGCAGGCCCGGCTGGGTATACTGCTGCCATTTACGCATCGCGTGCAGATTTAAAACCCGTTTTGTATCAGGGAATGGAACCGGGCGGACAGTTGACCACCACTACCGAAGTAGATAACTTTCCGGGCTATCCCGAAGGAATTGACGGGCCTAAAATGATGGAAGACCTGCAAAAGCAGGCAGAACGTTTTGGCGCAGATATCCGCTGGGGTGTTGTAACTGAATTGGATACTACCGAACACCCTTTTAAAGTAAAAGTAGATGACGGGACGGAATTATTGGCAGAGACTGTCATAATAGCTACCGGCGCTACTGCAAAATACATCGGACTGGAATCGGAAGAAAAATTCAAAGGCGGCGGTGTTTCGGCATGCGCCACCTGCGACGGCTTTTTCTATAAAGGTAAAGATGTGGCAGTAATCGGAGGCGGAGATACTGCAGCAGAAGAAGCTACTTATCTGGCCAATCTCTGTCGAAAAGTTTACCTGATCCATCGTCGCGATGAACTAAGGGCTTCCAAGGCCATGCAAAACAAGGTATTCAACGCTCCCAATATCGAAGTTTTGTGGAATCATGAAGTGAAAGAGATTGTAGGAACTGAGCAGGGATTTACCAAAGCTTTGGATGGTGCTATTCTGGTGAATAACAAAACCGGTGGAGAAAAGAAAATCGATATTGAAGGCTTTTTTGTTGCCATCGGCCACAAACCCAATACCGAGATTTTTGTCGGGAAACTGGAAATGGATAAAACCGGTTACCTGAAAACCAAAGCCGATTCAACGGCAACCAGCATTCCGGGTATTTTTGCTGCCGGCGACGTACAGGACAAACATTTTCGCCAGGCCATCACGGCTGCCGGAACTGGCTGTATGGCTGCTATCGAAGCCGAGCGCTTCTTGTCGTAAACCCCTGATAATCTCATAATAAAACTTCCTTCCGGCACAGGCTGAAGGAAGTTTTTTTGTGTCTGTTCCTACCGTTTATAAAGATTGAAGTCTTTTTTTATTACCTTGCAACAAGTTAATTAGACATTGAAATCCCACGAGAATCTTATTTTTCCATGTGATTTTTTAAAAATTGAATAAACCGGAAATGGAATTCCACTTTTTGTTATTAACCATAAAAATAGATCCCCTATGAAAAAATCATTGAAAGCTCTGATCCTTTTATTATCGATAGGTTTATTTTTTACTTCCTGCCATCGTAATAATCCACAACCCAAACCTCAACCAAACCAGTTTACTTATAAGGGTAATGACTACGAGTTGTCGTCTTTATATGTGATGGAATATCAGGGTCAAAACAGTACCGGTGGTTATGATTTCGATCTTGCATTTTTCTCTCCGGGATTTACTGTGTATGAAGGTAAAAATGATATAGATTCCATAACAGGTTCAGGTCCAGTTATGGTTATCGAACTTTCTTCAAAGACTCAGAATTTCCCTTCCCCCCGAACTTACCATGTGGTTACCAACTCCTCATCAGGTGATCAGACTGGAACAATATCTTTTGGCGATATGTATTTGGATTATGATGCAGCTACGGATGATGGTACGGATTATTTGATTGACGGAGGGACTATGGACATTTCAGGTTCAATGAGTTATGTTGAGATTAAATTTAGTTTGGTGGATGAAAATGGTAATGCTGTTACCGGATATTATAAGGGAGCTGTAAAAAGAAAATATTATTCAACTGAAAAGTCTCTTAAGGTTGTTAATAAATATCAGAAAAATAAAGCCTTACGCTTTGTCGTTGACCACAGATAATATAAATCAAATTTCAGTGTTTTAGCCAGTTTGTTTGTTGTGCCGGGCCTTCATATGTGCATTCTTAGCGGAATGCTTGTGTGTAAGATGACTTGTGCCGTTAACAAATGGTCCAAGTCTGCCACCCACTAACCATCACAAAGATTTGAATCGGGTTAGGCTTTAGTTGACGCCTGATTCTCAGCCCATGAATTCATTCATGGACATTCTTACCATAAAACCGAAAATCAGTTATTTCTCACAATCAAAACCGGAATCTTCACTTTATGCCGCACCGATTCAATAGTAGTTCCGAAAACCAGGTCTTTAAACCAGCCGTGACCGTGGGCGCCCATTACTAACAATTGCGCATTAAATTCTTCTGCCATTTTGGGAATCAATATCTTAGGATTTCCATACCCAACTTTTAATTGAATTTGAAATCCCTGTTTCCGCATAGATTCTGCATAGTTTTCCAGGCGTTGTTCATCACTCACTGATTCGAGATCTTCGGTTTCGTCACCAAATACCAGGGCTGCAGCACTTTCCACAACATGAACAAACAGATATTCTGAATCTTTTTGAGCCAGGGATAACGCATGCTGGATGACTCCGTTATCAGTTTTGGAAAAGTCTAGTGCCACCAGAATTTTCTGATACAGCGGTTTACTCAATTCTTTAGCAGTGGCAATTGCAGGATGGATGTGTCCAGCTTCTTTGCTTTTGACCTGCTTTATCAGCGGAATGACAGTCAGATAAAAAAGAATGATAATTAGTACGATAGCAATCGGTACGACAAAAATCTCAATAACCCAGGGATGTGTTGCTGTGGAAATCCAAATGTGGAGTTCTTCAAAAACCAGTTTCACATTTAATACAACAATGATAAGTGCCACTAGCCATGAAAGAAATTTCATGAAAGGCTTGATGGCAAATTTGCCCATGGATTTTTTATCGCTAACAAAATGGATTAGTGGTATCACGGCAAATCCAAGTTGAAGACTTAGTACTACCTGGCTCAAAACCAGCAATTTTCCTGTATATGATTCACCAAAATAGGCCAAAACAAAAATGGCGGGAATGATTGCCAACGAACGGGTGATCATCCTTCGTGCCCATGGCTGGATTCGAAAATTAATAAAACCTTCCATTACAATTTGTCCTGCCAGCGTCCCCGTAAGGGTAGAACTTTGTCCCGCTGCTATAAGAGCTACGGCAAAAAGAATAGCAGCCCATTTGGTACCTAATAATGGTTCCAGAAATTTGTAGGCATCCTGAATCTCAGAAACGTTGAACATGCCCGCTTTGTAAAAAGTGGCAGCTGCCAGAATCAAGATGGCAGCATTCACAAAAAATGCCATGTTCAGCGCCACGGCCGAATCAAAAAAGTTGAAACGTAATGCTTCCCCGACTTTGATCCGGGTGCGCTTAAATTTTCTTGTTTGCACCAGTGATGAGTGGAGGTAAAGGTTGTGTGGCATTACCGTAGCACCGATGATGCCAATGGCGATGTATAAAGCCGTGTTGTTGGGAAGGGAAGGTATAAAGCCTTTTGCAACTTCTGAGATCACGGGATGTGCGAAAAACATCTCAATAAAGAATGCCAGTCCGATCACCCCGACCAACGCCAGGATGAATGCTTCCATCTTCCGCATTCCTTTGTTCATCAGAAATAATAAAATCAGTGTATCGGAAAAAGTGAGTAAAATGCCCCACAACAATGGAATATGGAATAGCAACTGAAGTCCTATGGCCATACCGACCACTTCGGCCAGGTCGGTGGCGATGATGGCGATCTCGGCCAATATGTAAAGAATAAAGTTTACAGATTTCGGGTAGGTTTCACGGCAGGCTTGTGCCAAATCCCTGCCACGGACTATCCCTAACCTGATACTGAGGCTTTGAAGCAAAACTGCCATCAGGTTCGACATGAGCAGCACCCAGATCAGTTGATAACCAAACTGGCTTCCGCCAGCAATATCCGTTGCCCAGTTTCCGGGATCCATATAACCTACACTGATCAGGTAAGCGGGCCCCATGAAGGCAAACAGTTTTCTTGCGATCCCCTGCTTCGTGGTAGTGTCTATAGAGGCATTTACCTCTTCGAGAGAATGCGTTGGTTTGTCATTGTTCATAGCGTTTAACCATTATGTTTTGGGTAGTTTCTTTCGATAAAAAATAGGATTTCCCCTTAACCAGAATCTCCATAGAAAGGTCATAATCTTCAATTTTATTCACCAAAAATTCAGAACCTATTCGAAGTTCAAGTTTATTCAAATAGAGTAAAAAAGTATCAGTGGGCTCAACAACTCCTTCCAGGATGTACTTTTCTCCAGGTACAGCTTTGGAAAGATTTAAAAGATGGGAAATATGAAACTTCCCGTCGCGTCCGGGAATTGGTTCACCATGCGGATCAGTTTTAGGGAAACCCAGAAAAGCATCCAGGCGTTCCACCAGATTTTCAGATTGGATGTGTTCAAGCTGATGGGCAATTTCGTGCACTTCTTCCCAACCAAATTTTAACCGGCTCACTAAAAATGTTTCCCATAACCGATGTTTTCTAACAAGCTCCAGCGCAGATTTTTTCCCTGCACCCGTCAGGTTCACTCCTTGATATTTTTCATAGGCCACTATTCCTTTCTCTTGCAGCTTTTTAATCATATCGGTTACGGAAGACGCTTTGGTTTGCAGCCTTTCAGCAATAGCATTGGTTAGAATTTTTCCCTTTCCGGTTTCTTCCAAAAGGAAAATAGTCTTAATATAATTTTCTTCCGATTGAGTCATAAGGAATTTTTTGCAAATGTAAATTAATTTTTAGATTTATCTAAAAATATTTTTCAATTTATGAAAATGATAATACTATTCCCGAATATATATATTTGGCGATGCAATGAGTTGGAATAGACCCGATTTCACTAATTGTTGAAATCGTAAAGAAAATATTTTTCAAAACTTCATCGCTTCACGGACTGCATTTTATATATTTGCTGCGGTAAGCCTTTAATCTCGACGCAATGATATATTTTTATTCCAACGACAAGGTGCATTACTTTCTGGTTGATGCGCCGGATTCACTCGCCCTTTCAGATCATCAGAAATTATCCTGGCTCTTTAACGACACCAAATTGTGTTCTAATAAGGAAGTAGAAGGTTATTTTGTAGGACCCAGAAAGGAAATGATAACTCCCTGGAGCACAAATGCCGTCGAAATTACACAGAACATGGGTATTTCGGGCATTGTCAGGATTGAGGAATTTTATAAAAAGGATAACTCCTTTACTGACTATGATCCGATGCTTCAACAATTGTATAGCGGATTAGGTCAGGATACATTTATTATTACGCATGAGGCTGAACCCATCCTTTATGTTGAAGATATTGATTCATATAACAAAGAACAAAGTTTGGCGCTCAGCCCGGAGGAAGTTGAATACCTGGGGCAGGTGAGCCAAAAAATTGGCAGAAAGCTGACTGATTCGGAGATATATGGTTTTGCCCAAATAAATTCGGAACATTGCCGCCATAAAATTTTCAACGGAACTTTTATTATCAACGGTAAGGAGATGCCTAATTCTTTATTCGCGTTGATCAAAAAAACATCAAAAGCATCGCCGCGTTACCTGGTTTCTGCTTACAAAGACAATGTTGCTTTTGTTATGGGCCCCCAGATTGATCAGTTCGCTCCTACTGAGGGAGATAAAGCAGCATTTTTCGAAGTTCGCAAGATTAATTCAGTCCTTTCTCTGAAGGCTGAAACTCATAATTTCCCTACAACCGTGGAACCTTTCAACGGTGCTGCTACTGGCAGTGGTGGTGAGATCCGCGACCGTATGGCTGGTGGCCGGGGAAGCATTCCTTTGGCAGGCACTGCCGTTTATATGACTTCTTATTCGCGCCTGGGTACAGGCCATAGCTGGGAAAACAAAATCGCCAAACGTAAATGGCTGTATCATACACCTTCCGAAATTCTTATCAAAGCCTCCAACGGGGTTTCAGATTTTGGTAATAAATTCGGCCAACCACTGATCAACGGAAGCCTTTTCACTTTTGAACATCAGGAAGCGGACAAGCTTTTTGCTTATGATAAAGTTGTTATGCTTGCCGGTGGCGTGGGTTATGCAAATGCCAGGGATGCAGAAAAGGCAATTCCTGAAGAAGGTGATTTGATCGTTGTGCTCGGAGGAGACAATTACCGTATCGGAATGGGTGGCGGTGCCGTTTCATCAGTGGACACAGGGGAATACAGCCAGGGAACGGAGCTCAATGCGGTTCAGCGTTCAAATCCTGAAATGCAAAAAAGAACGGCCAATGCTATTCGCGCTTGTATCGAATCGCAAACAAATCCTATTATTTCCATTCACGACCATGGCGCTGGCGGCCATCTGAATTGTCTTTCGGAATTGGTAGAAGATTCTGGGGCGGTCATTGATATTAAAAAACTTCCTGTAGGCGACCCGACCTTGTCATTCAAAGAAATTCTGGGTAACGAATCGCAGGAGCGAATGGGAATGGTCATCAAGGGGAAAGACCTGGAACTAGTTTCTCAAATTGCTTCCCGCGAAAGAGCACCCATTTACAAAGTAGGAACCGTGAAATCAGATCAACGCCTTGTGGTTAAAGGAGATGAAAAAGAACTTCCTGTTGATCTGAACCTTGAATACCTTTTCGGGAAACCGCCCAAAACGGTTCTCACTGATCAAAGTCAGGCTATTCATTTCTCTGATCTTGAGTATGATAATTCAAATTTTGAGACTTATTTAAATAGTGTTCTGCATCTTGAAGCTGTTGCCTGCAAAGACTGGCTCACAAACAAAGTCGACCGCTCGGTTGGAGGGCGTGTAGCTATGCAACAGTGCACGGGGCCGTTACAATTGCCGTTGAATAATTTGGGAATTATGGCATTAGATTATAATGGTGAAAAAGGGATTGCCACGGCATTAGGACATGCACCTTCAGCGGCACTGGTTGATCCTGAAAAAGGCTCCAGACTTGCTGTTGTTGAGTCGTTGACCAATTTGGTGTGGGCCCCGATTGAAAATGGATTGTCAGGAGTTTCTTTAAGTGCAAACTGGATGTGGCCGGCAAAAAATTCTGGCGAGAACGATCGCCTTTATCGTGCTGTTAAGGCCTTAAGCGATTTTTCTGTGGCACTGGGAATTCCTGTTCCAACAGGAAAAGATTCGCTTTCGATGACTCAAAAATATCCCGATGGACAGGAAGTATATGCTCCGGGAACAGTCATTGTTTCGGCAGTGGGAGGGGTTACTGATATTAAAAGAGCAGTGACGCCTTATATCAAACCGGTGAAAAAGTCTAGATTGATTTATGTTGATTTTTCAAATTCACCTTTTGCACTCGGAGGTAGCAGTTTTGCTCAGGTTCTTGGTAAAGTAGGAAGCGAATGCCCTGATGTCAAGGATGCTGATTATGTGAGAAATGTTTTTAATACAATACAACATCTTATTCAGGAAGGGCACATTTTGGCAGGCCATGATGTTTCGGCTGGTGGACTTGCTACGACGCTGCTTGAGATGAATTTCCCAAATATTGATCACGGTATGAGGCTAAGGCTGGACAGTTTTAAAGAGAAAGACTTTATGAAACTCATGTTCAGCGAAAAATCGGCAGTTGTCATTCAGATTAAAAATAAAAAATTGGTCAAAACCATACTTTCCCATGCTGGAATAAGCTATAAGATGTTGGGAAGAGTTGTAAAAAGGCACTGGGTTACTATCCGTCATCAAAAGAAAAAAACGCGTCTCGACATTAACCGTTTTCGTGATGTCTGGCGTGAGACTTCGTATTTGCTTGATGCAAAACAAACTGCCGGACAACTTGCTCATGAACGTTTCCAAAATTATAAGCGTCAGGATTTATATTTTCAGTTTAACCAAAGTTTTTCCGGAAGTAAAGATACCTTTAGGATTCGCGATAGATCTAAAAAAATTAAACGCATTAAGGCTGCCATTATCCGTGAAAAAGGAGTTAACGGCGACAGAGAAATGGCTTACGCTTTGTATTTGGCAGGTTTTGATGTGAAAGATATCCACATGACAGATCTTATTTCCGGTAGGGAAGATTTGACGGATGTTGGTTTTATAACTTTTGTTGGCGGATTTTCAAACTCCGATGTTTTGGGATCTGCAAAAGGTTGGGCCGGTGCATTTTTGTACAACCCAAAAGCAAAAAAAGCGTTGGATAATTTCTACAAAAGAAAAGATACCCTAAGCCTGGGAGTTTGCAATGGATGCCAGCTTATGACAGAATTGAATCTGATATATCAGGATCATCCTGAAAAACCTGTCATGTTGCACAACGATTCACGAAAATTTGAATCGGCGTTTGTGAATATCAACATTCATGAAAACAATTCTGTAATGCTAAAAAGTCTTGCGGGAAGCCGCTTGGGAGTTTGGGTTGCACATGGAGAAGGAAAATTCAGCTTTCCGTATTTCAGAGATAAATATCAGATTCCTGTTTCATATAGTTATGAACGCTATCCCGGCAATCCTAACGGTTCCGATTGGGCCACGGCAGCCATCTGTTCAAACAATGGACGCCATCTTGCCATGATGCCCCATCTGGAACGCGCCATTTTCCCCTGGCAATGGGCAAGTTACCCTGAAAACAGACAAAATGACGAGGTTAGCCCATGGATTGAAGCGTTTGTAAATGCAAAAAACTGGCTTGAGACACATTGAAATATATAAATAAGTAACTTTTTCTTCTGCTTGAAATACTTCATTGATCATTAATAGTATTGATAATCAATTACTTGAAATAGTCACCGTCTCAAATATTCAAAAAACTATTTATTTTTATGGAAAAAATGAGTTTGGGAATAATTTTTTTTAAATTAGCTCAATATTAACCAAAAAATATTACTATGAGAAAAATTACGATTTTATTCCTAAGCATGTTGTTGATGGTCAACTTCGCTTATGCTGGAGGATTGATCACTAATACGAACCAAAGTGCTGCCTGGTCCAGGATGTTGGTTCGCGATGCATCTACAAGTATTGATGCCGTGTATTTCAACCCGGCTGGCCTTACTAAATTGGCCGATGGGTTTTACATATCATTGAGCAGTCAAAGTATTTTTCAGACCCAAACTCTCGATGCAATTCCCGGATTAAACAGGACTGAATATGTTGGAAAAGTTACTGCTCCTGTTTTTCCGGACTTTTATATGGCTTATAAAACCGGAAAGTGGGCATTTTCATTCGGTTTTAATGTCGTCGGTGGGGGCGGTGGTGCCGAATTTAAAAACGGCATTCCTATGGATGAGGCCCCTATTGCCGTGTTGGTTCCTCAGTTTGCAAGTTTGGGCGTTACCGGATATTCCGTTGATGCTTATTTGAAAGGTACATCAATGTACTTTGGAATTCAGGCTGGTATTTCTTACGCCATTACACCCAATATTTCGTTTTATGTTGGCGGACGTTACAATATTGCTCGCAATTCTTATACCGGATACCTGAAAAACATTAGCTTTACAACTGCAAACGGTACAGTTCGGGCTAATGCTTTTATGAAGGGAGTTGGCGATCAGTTCACATTCGGGGCTGCTGGCCTTACTACTTTAGCTAGTTCTCCAGCCAGTGGTTATACTCTGGATCAATTGGTACAAGGCGGTTATCTGAGTGCCACTGATGCAGCTAACCTTGAGGCAGGCCTGAGTTTCTTAGGAGCTACGGCTAGTCAGATTAGTACGTTGTCAGTTTCTGATCTTAATACTAATTTTGGTTCCGGATTTACGGCTGTTGCTCAACAAATGTATGCAGGTGCTACTTTAGTGGCTGATCAAAACTTAGATGTCAAACAAAAAGGAACCGGTTTTACTCCGATTATCGGGGCCAACTTCTCATTCCTGAATGATAATTTGGATATCGGAATTAAATATGAATTCAAAACAAACATGACACTAACAAATACAACACCGGCAGGAGAAGGTTTTGCAATTGGATTGAATCCTGATGGTAGTACTATTGAAATGTTCCCAAATGGTGGTAAAACAAATGCCGACATTCCCTCTTATTTATCAGTCGGTATAAGATATAATGTGAGTAAAGTGGTTAGCCTGCAAGGCGGATATCATCTGTATGGCGACCGTGGAACGGGTTGGACTAATGTTAAAGATAATGTTGGAAATGATTATCAGGAATATGGTCTTGGAGCAGAATTTAATGTAACATCAAAATTACTTTTGAGCGCCGGATATCTATATTCCAAATCTGGTGTTAATCAGAGTTATCAGAGCGATTTAAGTTATAGCCTTACTGCAGGTACAGTTGGCCTTGGTGGTGCATATAAGATCAGCGACAAAGTTACTTTGCAATTAGGTGGATATTTAGTTTCATATAAACCCAAAACATATTCTGAAACTACAAGTTCAGGAAAGTCACAGGTTTCTTATAGTGAAACCTATAAGAAATCAACCTGGGCAATTGCTGCCGGGCTTGACTTTAGTTTTGGCAAGAAACATAAAAAATAATATCTAATAAGATATTTCAAAAGGCCACGAAATTAATATTTCGTGGCCTTTTTTGTGAGCTTTTGTGACTTTGATCTGTTTCATTTTTTTACTTTTGCCGTTTATTTTTAATAGCAATAGAAAAAGATGGCTCTTCAAAAATATATATTCATAATGATTTTTTGGCTTATCAGCTTGGCTTCTTATGGCCAGACTGATACAGTAAATCTTGCAGAAGTAAGAGTTTCATCTTTGGGAAATGAGACCATTTTTAAAGGAACCACCCAATTTGTCCAGATCATTCCCAGCAAAACACTTTCAGAGGCGCCGGTCACCAATTTTGGTGATATCCTTCAGCAATTAGGCGGATTTGATCTTCGCCAGCGTGGCGTTTTTGGAATGCAGGCCGATCTGAGTATCCGTGGAGGCTCCTTCGACCAAAACCTGATCATGATCAATGGGATTCCTGTGAACGATCCCCAAACGGGTCATAACAATCTTGATCTGGCACTTACGCCCGGAGATATTTCAAAAATAGAAGTCGTCCAGGGACCATCAGGAAGATGGTTTGGTCCCAATGCCTTTTCTGGAGCGATCAATATTATCACTAAAAAATCTGTTGGAAACAGTTTGGATTTTAACCTGTCCGGCGGCCAGTATGGTTTGTTTTCAGCTTTTCTTGCAGGAAACTACCGAACCGGAAAAATTCAAAATCATACATCTGTCATGATTCGCCGTTCCGACGGATATCGCTGGGATACAGATTTTAAGAATTATGGATTTTATCATCAGTCAGCGTATAAGCACAACAGTACGTCCGCGATGCTACAACTTGCATATCAGGACCGGGCTTATGGGGCTTATGGGTTTTATACGGCACAATATCCCGATCAATTTGAACACACCAGAAGTCTCTTTTTCAGTCTGAACCTGAATACAGGAAAAAAAGTACGGTTTCACGGCCAGCTTTCCTGGAAGCGGCTTTTTGATCGTTTTGAATTGTTCCGGCAAGGGAAAGGTTGGTTTGAAAAACAAGGCGATTGGTATGTAATGGGCGCTGACAGTGCCGGATATAGGACATCTTACGGTTTCTTTCCATACACGGGCCCGAATTTTCATCGTACGGATGTTTTGAATGCTGATTTCGGGCTTCATTTTGATTCAAAACTGGGTAAAAGTTCTGCAGGGTTTTCTGTTTCAAACGAACGTATTTTAAGCAACGTTTTGGGATCACCTATGCCAGATACTATCTATTCATCGATAATGAAAGGAGGCTATTATGATCATTATGCCAACCGGACTAATTTCAATCTGAATTTCAATCAATATTATACAAAGAACAACTTTTCTGTTTCATTGGGAACAGGTGTTTATTATAATCAACGCTATGGTACATTGTGGTCGCCCGGACTGGACTTGGGATATTTCATTACTGAGAGCCTGAAGTCATTTGTCTCCGTAAATCAGTCAATTCGTATTCCTACTTTTACTGAATTGTATTATAACGTCCCCGGCTACACACCTAATCCTGATCTAAAGCCGGAAAAAGTACTGGGAATAGAAGCGGGGCTCAAATATTTTAGAAAAAACATTGTGACTACTGTTTCTGTTTTTGACCGGATGGGACGCAACATTATCGATTGGATGAAAACAAAACCGCAGGCAAATATTGAAAGCAGAAACCTGACCAAGCTTAACACTTACGGACTGGCACTGTCAGCTGTCTATCAAAATGATAATCCGGAGCAGAAATTTATCCAAAGTGTCCGCGTGAATTATACTTATTTACATAGTGATAAGAAGTCGTTTGGGTATATTTCTTTTTATGCACTAGACTACCTGAAACACGATTTTACCGTTTATCTGCAGCATAAAGTTTTTAAGAACCTTAGCGCAGGATGGACATTTTCTATTCAGAAACGAAATGGCGGCTATCTTGATTACCAGAGTTCAAAAGTACTTCCGTATAAAACTGTTTTCCTGCTGAATGCAAAAATCCGTTATAAATTGAAAAGTGCATCATTTTATGTTCAGGGAAACAATTTACTGAATCGACCTTATCACGAAATGGGCAGTGTGCTCCTTCCAGGAATCTGGATCTTTGGCGGGGTTCAATATCATTTACCTTAAAAATAATTTTATGCGGAACTGCCGTAAAATGAAAATTTCAGCGAAAGCTGTTTTTTTAAAAATTCGTTATATTAGCGCCCCCATGTTAAAAATAAACCATGCATAAAATTGTATTTATTACCGGTGCAACCAGTGGCATTGGTCTATCCTGTGCCCGGAAATTTGCTGAAAACGGTTACGACCTGATTATCACAGGGCGTCGTAAAGAGAGATTGGAAAGTATCTCCGCCGAAATAACTCAGGAATATACAGTAAGGGTGCTCACCTTGAATTTTGATGTACGTGACAAGGATACAGTTCAAAAAGCCGTGGCAACGCTGTCGGGCGACTGGTCAAAAATTGATGTGTTGATTAATAATGCCGGACTTGCCGTTGGAATGAATACGGTTCAGGAAGGCAGTCTTGATGACTGGGAGCGTATGATTGATACCAATATCAAAGGCTTGTTGTATATCAGCCGTGCCGTTCTTCCAGGCATGGTGGAAAGAAAAAGCGGTCACGTAATTAACATCGGGTCCATTGCCGGAAAAGAAGTTTATCCGAACGGGAATGTTTATTGTGGCACAAAACATGCCGTTGACGCGCTTACAAAAGGCATGAGAATTGACACTGTGGATTACGGGATTAAGGTTACGCAAATTGCTCCCGGTGCGGTGGAGACAGAATTTTCTGTTGTCAGGTTTAAAGGCGACCAAGGGAAAGCCGATATTGTTTATAAGGGTTATGAACCACTTCATCCTGAGGATATTGCAGAAGTAGCCTGGTTTGTGACCACGCTTCCTGCCAACGTCAACATCAACGATCTGACCATTATGCCGACGGCACAGGCAAGTGCTACAGTTTTTCATAAAGAACTTTAGAATTCAAATCATTTTCCGTTAAGGTAAGTTGCAAAACGATTTGAAGTTTATATATAACTAATTTCTGTATAATGAAGGTACGAAGACTGTTTGACCTGCTGGATCATTATGAACAATCCTTTCAGCCAAAAGAAGATGTGCTTGCTGGAAAGATTGATGGCGAATGGGTGAAATATGATTTGAAGACCATTCGTGAAATGGTTGATAATATCAGTTATGGTCTGCTTTCCCTTGGTGTAAAAAAGGGAGATAAAATCGGTACCATTTCCCCCAATCGGCCGGAATGGAACATCATAGACATGGCTATTTTGCAAATCGGAGCCATTCATGTTCCCATTTATCCCACCATCAGTGAAGCGGATTACAAGTACATCCTGGAGCATTCTGAAGTACTTTATGTTTTTGTTTCCGGCTGGGAGCTGTTCCGGAAAATTAAATACATTGTTCCCGGCATTTCCAACATTAAAGGGGTTTATACCTTTAAACAGTTTGACGATGTTCCGCACCTTGAGGAACTTATCGAACTTGGAAAATCTCATGCGAACCAGCTTTTGTTGGAAGAATCACGTGCTACAGTTTTTCCTGAAGATATTGCATCCATTATTTATACTTCGGGAACAACTGGGAAACCAAAAGGGGTAATGCTTTCGCATAAAAATATTCTGAGTAATGTGTTGAACCTGTATCACATTTTCCCGGTGGATGAACATTGTAGGGTTGTCAGTTATCTTCCTTTGTGTCATGTTTTTGAACGTACCAATATTTATATTTTATTGTATCTTGGCGTCTCAATTTATTACGCAGAGAACATGGGCACCATAGCTGCCAACATTCAGGAAGTAAAACCTCATGTCCTGACCACTGTACCCCGTTTGCTCGAAAAGGTTTATGATAAAATAATGGCCAAGGGCAGGGATTTAAGCCCTGTTGCTAAAACACTGTTTTTCATAGCCGTAGCGCTTGGAAATAAATTTGAGTATGATATTAAGAATCCAGTGTTCCATCTGCAGCGGAATTTTTATGACAAGCTGATCTATTCCAAATGGCGGAAAGCTCTGGGTGGAAATATGCGGGCAGTCGTTTCAGGAGGTGCTGCTCTTCAGCCAAGACTG
>CAZPPK010000037.1:0-21913 GCA_964588415.1 uncultured Lentimicrobiaceae bacterium | reverse complement strand
AAACCACTGAGTTTTCATGGCGTTATGAATTTAAATTCACTTACGATTTATCGAAGAGAATAGATATTATTTTACTTTACGGACATAATGCCTCTCATTTTAAAAAATATGCTGTCGGTTTTACCACTTACGAAAAACTAAATTTAGGTGTTGGAATTAAATTGTGGCCGGTAAACAAGTCAAACATAAACAAATTGAATAAAAAATGATTAAGAAAACACTAATTCTGGGGATGATTTTTCTTTTTCCCTTACTTTCTTTTGCGCAGCAAAAGCAGCAAGAAAGACAAAAAATTAATGGTTACCTGAAATTCGGCGACGGTTTATACGGGGATATTAGCAAAGTGGCGGAGGACTTTTGGTGGTCTGGTTCGGTGGTGGCCCCGGCCCCGGTTGTAAGTGGCCAGCAAATATGGATAGAAGGGGGCATCAGGCTGAATGACGGTTTGATCGTGACGGCACGAATCATGCATGTTACATTGGAACGGAAATATGTGCATGCAAGCGCTTACGCAGGTCAGAAATACCAATACAGCATCCGGAATTATGCTTTTGGCCTGGGTTATGAGTTTAAATTGGGAAAACACAGCCGATTGATGCCGCAACTGGATTTTACAGTAAACAGAACCAAAAGTTATAACGCATATATTTTAGGGAAATATGATAATAATGGGAACCTGACCTGGTATCCGAGTATTAATAATTATGATGATTCTGAAGCCGGTGCTGTTTTTAACCTGGATTATTATTACCAGTTCAACGATAAATTGTTTATTGGCGTGAGGGGCGGTGCATATTACGTACTTGGTATGGATGGGTTAACGCTGACGCCTGTTCTTGGGGTTAAATTTTGATGGAATGGGACACTGATCTTTTTGCTCTTCCAAACTTAATCTGTTAGTTGCTTCAGGCTGGGATTAAAAATCCCGGAAATCAACACATTCGGATTACAAATCCGAATGTGTACGGTATTCAGCAGTAGGGACGCTATGCATCGCGTCCCTACTGCTGATCGTAACAAATCAGTGTACTATTAATTTTCTAAATAGTTTTGGAATACATTGCGTCGGAAGTCTTCAACAACGGGTCAAATGCCATGGCAATGTTCCGCACTACGAAAAAGCCTTCTTTGTGAACGTTCACCGTATTTCCTTTGATGCTTACTAACTGATCATCAATGAATTCCTGTAATTTTTCAGGAGAAAATTGTACAATTTCCTTGATTTCATCACCCTGTTTTCCAAACTGGGCGGCTACTTCATCAAAATCCATGCGGCCGTTACACATGATTTCCGTGATTACTTCGCGTACCACCTGGTTTTCAGGAGTTAAAACATAAGCGCGATCCGGTGCCAATCCGTGTTTGTTTATTTCTTCAATGTATTGTTTGAAGGTTTTAACGTTTTGGATGTAAGAGCCCCAGAGCTGTGTGATGGAAGAACTCCCAAAACCATATACCTGCCCGGTCGTTTCGCGTGTAGCGTAGCCTTGGAAATTCCTGTGAAGCGTATTATTTTTGAGTGCGAGGCTTAAATCATCGCTGGCTTTGGCATAATGATCCATTCCGATGGTAACATATCCTGCTGCGGTCAGCGCGTTCAGACCTTCAAGGAACATCTGTAATTTTTCATCAGGATTGGGCAATCCTCTTTTTTCGAGAATCTTCTGTGCCGATTTTACCCATGGAACGTGAGCATAAGAAAAAGTTGCAAGTCTGTCGGGAGAAACTTCAATGGCTTTTTGAATGTTTTCTGCAAAACTTTCCTGTGTCTGGCCGGGTAATCCGTAAATCAAATCCAGGTTTACGCCGTGGAAACCTTTTCCTTTCATGTACGAAACTAACTCTTCAACGGGTCGTTTGGAAGGCAGGCGATTGACTATTTTCAGAATGGCAGGATCAAAGTCCTGAACACCCAGGCTGATGCGATTAAAACCGGCAGCTGCAAGGCGATCGATATCTTTGAAATCTAGTTCCCCGGGATGGCATTCAACAGCAATTTCAGGTTTTTCGATGAAGTTGAATCTTTCGTGGAAAACCTGCATGATCTCTTCAATATAACCCATATTGATAGCGTTGGGTGTGCCACCGCCCCAATGGATCTGGCTTACTTTCCTGTTTGTATCAAGGTATTGGGAAACCGTTTTAATTTCTTTGATGATGGCGTCAATGTATCTCCTGATCACGTCTTCCTTTTGAGAAATTCCCGTAGTACAGCCACAGAAATGGCAGAGCCGGTTACAGAACGGAATGTGCACGTAGAAAGAAATATTCTGCGGTTTATCGTGGTTCGAGATTTCAATCTGCTCAATGTATTGAGCAGGTGTAAATCCGCCCTGAAAAAATGTTGCGGGGGGATAACTCGTGTAACGTGGCCCAGGCCTGTTGTATTTTTTAAAAATATCTAAGTCCATAATTCAATCTTTATTCTTGATCAATATGTGTTGGTTTCCCGTCATCTCCAGTTTTGGTTTTTAACCCAGTCAGTAATAAAACGGGCATTCTCAAAAGGAGTTTCAGGCATAAAACCGTGTCCCAAATTGAAAATCCAATTTTGATGTTTTTTTCCGAAATCCACAAATTTGTCCAGTTCTTTTTCAATGGCTTCTTTTGATGCAAAAAGTACACGGGGATCCAGATTTCCCTGAAGGCCAACTTTCTCATCTACAATCTTTCTGGCGTGTTCGATCGATGTCAGCCAGTCAACACTCAGAAAATCGCAAACATCATAGTCGATCATCGAAATGCCGTTTCCAATTCCTTTCGGGAAAAAGATAAACGGAATGCCTTCTGACCGCACTGCATTGGCAATCTTCTTAACAGAAGGCAGAAAAAATTCTTCGTAAAAATCATTGGGGATCAATCCGGCATTGGTCTCGAAAAGCTGAAAAGTCTCAATACCGTGTTTTATCTGATTCTTGACATAAATCAATGTCATTTCTGTTACTGCATCAATCAGTTGCTTTAGTGTTTCCTGATTGCCAAACATCCATTTCACAGCATCAGAAAAATCTGACCGACTGCCTAATCCCTGGATCATAAAACTCAGCACGGTCAATGGCGCCCCGCAAAATCCGATCAGTGGCGTGTTTTCCGGACGGGTTACCAAAATCTCATCGATAACCTGATAAATGTAATTCAGCTTTTCGGGGTCGGGAAGCATGTTTTTCACCGGATCGGTCATCACTTTTACCGGTTTTTCAAATACCGGTCCGTTGTCGGTAAAGTCGAGACCCATGCCCATTGCATGAGGGATTACCAAAATATCCGAAAACAAAATGGCAGCATCTACGCCTAGATCGTGCACGGGAAGCAAAGTAACTTCTGCAGCCAGCTTTGGGTCGCGCATCATTTCCCAAAAAGTGTGTTTTTCTTTGAGTTTGAGATAGGATGGAAGCACGCGTCCGGCCTGCCGCATAAACCACACCGGTGGCCGGTGGGCATTTTTATGATTTAATGTGTCTAAAAATACAGAAGTCATTGGCTCCTTAATAATAAGTTTGTGAATTAATGTTTTTGATACAGAGTTCAATAAATGATTTCCGCTAATCTCTTCTTCGGAGCCTGTTTTGGCTCTGACGCATAAGTGTCAATCAAATTAATCTAAAATTAGTTACTTCATCGTCATGCGGGGGGCCTCAAAGTGAAAACCTGTCATTTCGAAGGAGGCACGACTGAGAAATCTCATCAGCAGAAGCATGTTACCCGGGAGATTTCTCCTCTCTCCGTTCGTCGAAATGATAACCTTTCCTTTCATTTTCCCCTGTTTTCTTTACTAGTAATTTCCGTCATTTTTACCAGTGCAGCCCTGTTTGCTTTGATGGCCATTTCAATGTCCTGAGCCGTGTGTGCATCCGAAACAAAAGCACATTCAAACTGCGAAGGAGCCAGGTAAATACCATTCTCAAGCGACAACCTGAAATATTCTGCAAATCGGTTCGTGTCAGATTGCGCAGCCTGTTCAAAAGAAGTCACTTCAGGCGCGTCATTAAAAAACAAAGTAAGTAACGAACCAATCTGATTTACAACCGCTTTTGTTCCTGTCTCTTCAATATTTTTGCGGAATCCTTCGGCGAGTTCCTGAGCTTTTATTTCAAGGCTTTTGTAGATACCAGGATTTTGATTCAGAATTTTCAATGCGGTATAACCGGCAGCCATAGCAAGCGGATTCCCCGAAAGGGTTCCTGCCTGGTAAACGGGTCCGTTGGGAGCCAATATGTCCAGAATTTCTTTTCTTCCGCCATAAGCGCCCACAGGCAAACCACCACCGATGATTTTTCCAAGTGTTGTCAGATCCGGGTTAATACCGAAATATTCCTGTGCTCCGCCGCGAGCCAAGCGAAATCCGGTGATCACTTCATCAAAAATAAGCAAAGCATGGTGCTTTTTGGTGATGTCCCTGAGTGCCTGCAAAAAACCTTTCTGTGGAGGAACCAAGCCCATATTGGCCGCAACGGGTTCCACAATAACCGCAGCGATTTGGTTCGGAAATGATTCGAAAAGTTTTTCAACAGCTTCTACATCATTATAAGGTGCCACCTGGGTATTTCCGGCAGTTCCTTTTGTAACACCGGGGCTATCGGGAACGCCAAGAGTCATAGCTCCCGAACCGGCCTTAATTAAAAAGCTGTCGGCATGGCCATGATAATTCCCTTCAAATTTGATGATTCTTTCCCTTCCGGTAAAAGCTCTTGCCAACCTGATTGCGCTCATTGTGGCCTCAGTTCCTGAATTGACCATTCTTATGCACTCAACCGAAGGCACCATGTCAACAATGAGCTGAGCCATTTTTGTTTCCAAAAGTGTCGGAGCGCCGAAAGATGTTCCTTTTTCTGCCGTTTTATTTATGACTTCCAGGATTTCTTTATGGGCGTGGCCTAAAATCAAAGGTCCCCATGAAGAGACAAAATCGATGTATTCATTTCCATCAATATCATAAACTTTAGATCCTTTGCCGTGGTCAATAAAAACCGGCGGAATCCCAACACTTTTAAAAGCCCTAACGGGAGAATTTACTCCTCCGGGAATGATTTTCTGGGCGTCCTGAAACGCCTGGATACTTTGGTTGTGGTTCATAAATAATCAATTCTTTCTGTTCAAGATTTTTGAATAACAGTTTCCGGAGATCCTGTTATTTTAATTTTTCTGCAAAATGTTTGGCGTGATAAGTCAAAATAAGGTCACTACCTGCTCTTTTGATAGATGTAAGAATTTCTTTAACAATGCGATCTTCGTCGATCCATCCTTTTTCAGCAGCCGCTTTTACCATGGAAAATTCGCCGCTCACATTATAAGAGGCAATAGGCAGATCGAAGCGCTGTCTTGCCCTTTGAATGATGTCGAGGTAACTCAAAGCCGGTTTTACCATAATGATGTCGGCACCTTCTATAATGTCCAACTCAATTTCGCGCATGGCTTCATTTGAATTGGGCGGATTCATCTGATAAGTGGAGCGGTTTCCAAATTTTGGTGCGCTTTCTGCTGCATCGCGGAAGGGTCCGTAAAAAGCGGAAGCATATTTGGCCGAATAAGCCATGATAGGCGTCATGTAAAATCCTTCTTTATCAAGACCTTGCCTTATCTTCATGACCCTGCCATCCATCATGTCGCTGGGAGCCACCATGTCCACACCATGACGTGCAAAGGTAATGCACTGTGCCACCAATGAATCAAAAGTTTGATCATTTTCGACATCACCGTCAACAATAACACCGCAATGTCCGTGTGTAGTATATTCGCAATTGCAGATATCGGCGATGACAAACATTCCAGGAACATTTTTCTTAATAGCATCAATGGCCCGGGGAATGATGGCGTCGTCGTGAGCGGCGATCATCCCGGTTTCGTCTTTTTCTTCAGGAATACCGAATAAAATGATGGCGCGGATGCCAACATCCATCAGTGATTTACATTCTTCAACCAATAAGTCGATGGAAAATTGATAATTTCCGGGCATGGAAACAATAGGATTTTTCACGCCTTTTCCCGGACAGGCAAACAACGGCATAATGAGGTCGTCGGTCGTTACTTTAGTTTCAGTAACCATATCCCGTAAAACGGGATTGTAACGTAATCTTCTTAGTCTTGTTGTTGGAAAGCTCATAATATTAATGTTTTAATGGAAATAACGTATAATTTCATTTTTTAGTCCTTGCGTACCGGGCTTTTCAACCGTAATAATTTCAGCGTTGCAAATTCCTAAAATGGCATTTGAAGTGGTTCTCCCTATGGATAAGATTCTTAGAGGAGATTGTTCTTCATCACCTTTATAGAATTTGTAAAAATTTGAAAAACCGGACGGACTGCTGAAAACTAGCAAACCGTAACGGTTATTCCGGATATTAGTTATCAAACCGGAGTCGCAGTTTTCTTCAGGCAAGGTCTGATAAACATTGATGCGTTTTACTTCCGCCAGTTTATTCAATTCATTTAATAAAAAGTCTGGAGCCAATGTTCCTTGCGCTAACAATATTTTATCGCTTTCGCTGATAACTTCTGATTTTAAATATGCTGCAAAATCTGTTGATGTATTCCCTTCGTTAATAAAATCGGGATTGCCATGATATTTTTTTACGGCGTTTGCTGTTCCTTTACCAATGACTGCTATTTTTAAAGCTTCCGGAAAAGCAACTTTTATCTGCATCAAATCATTCCAGAAAGCATCAGCTCCATTTTTGCTGGTGAAGACCACAAGGTTGAATTGATTCAGTCCCAGAATTGCAGTTTTTATTTCCTCGGACAAAGGCAAGGCTTCAGTCCGTATCATGGGAAGATTAAAAAAAGTAATACCGCTGCCTTTCAACGCCAGTCTGAGTTTTTCGGCTTGGTCGAAGGGCTGAGTACTGATAACAGACTGTTCCCCTGGGGTACTATTTATTTGTTTGGCGCTCAATGCTTCCTAGAATTTCTAAAGCTCCCTGTTTTAAAAAGGAAGTGGCCAGTTTTTGGGCTGTTTCAACAGCTTTCACCGTGGTGGTTTTTACAGTATCCTTTATCGATTTACTTCCGTCGGGCGAAAGCACCTGTGCGGAAATAGTAAAGTCTTCGCCGTTCACTTCAGAGTGACATGCTATAGGTACCTGGCAGCCGCCATCAAGAGCTGCCAGGAAAGCATACTCTGCCCGGGCCATGATCCAGGTCTCTGTGTGATTGATTCCAACCATTAAAGAATCAATAAACGGGTCGTCTTCACGTGTTTCGATAGCAATAATTCCCTGCGCAGGAGCATGGATCATTTTTTCAATACTGACCAGCTCGCTGATAACCTCCCCAAGTTCCAACCTTTGAATGCCTGCTGCAGCCATGATTGTAGCAGTACAATGGCCGGAACGCCACTTGTTTAAGCGTGTTTCTACATTGCCTCGAATATCAACAATTTTAAAAGATGGATTGATTTCCAGAAGTTGTGCCCTCCGCCTGACGCTGGAGGTACCTATAATATCATTTTCATTTAAGTCTGATAAAGTCCTGCCCTGATCAGCGATAAAAGCCTCACGGGCTTCTCCACGTTCCAAAACGGCACCCAGTTTCAACGATTCCGGAAAATCTGTAGGAAGATCCTTCATGCTGTGTACAGCCAAATCGATGCGACCATCTAAAAGAGCCTGTTCTATTTCTTTCGTAAACAGACCTTTATCTCCAATTTTTGATAAAGCAACATCCTGAATTTTATCTCCTTTGGTATGAATAATCTCCACAGAAAATTTGATTTCTGGAAACTTCTCTTCTAACGAACCCTTAACTTTATTGGCCTGATATAGCGCAAGTTTGCTGCCACGGGTGCCAATTTTTACCTCTTTACTCATACGCTACTTATAATTCAAAAAAACCCTCAGCCATTGCGATGAAGTCCTCACTATTATTAACTTCTTTGGAAATGCTTTTAAGGTTTTTAATGAAAACCCGGGCAAATTTTTCTGTGATGTGATTGGAATATTCTTCTAATAATTCATGTTCTTTTAAAGAACGGATCTTCATAAACTCTTCCATTTCTTCATGGTTAAGCTGATGAAAATTCTTTTTGATTTTCAGGATTGTTGGAACCAGTTCCTGCTCATGTTCCCACTCCGTAAAATGAGCCGTGGCTTTGTCGATGATCTCCATGGCAGCAGAAATTTCCTTTTTCCTGTTATGAGTGGTGCTTTGCACAATGCTTTGCAGGTCGTCAATGGTAAAAAGCTCGACACCTTCTATTAGAGCCACACTATCTTCAATATTGCGTGGTACGGAAAGATCGAAATATGATTGGCGCTGATCGCTGCTCCTAAGCTGAACCGCTTTTTTCACAGATTCAACTTTTACGATCGGCTCTTTGGCATCAGTGGCGATAAAAATCATATCACAACCCGGTAGATACTGATCAATTTCGTCTATTCTAATACTTTTTCCGCCATAGATCTCAGCCAACTCTTCAGCCTTTGAATAAGTCCTGTTGGCAATGGTCAGTGAAGCAAATTTTGATTTTCTCAAACTGTTAAGTACCAGTTGTCCGGTCTGGCCTGCGCCAACCATCATTACATGAAGTTCTTTCATGTTCATAAAACGTTGATGGGCAAGATTTACAGCTGCCGAGCTGGCCGAAGCAGAACCGCGGCTAATCTGAGTGTCGGTACGAACTTTCTTTCCAACCTCAAAAGCTTTGGTAAAAAGACGCCTCAATATCTTATCTGTCGATTTTATCTCTTCAGCAAAGCTGAAAGCTTCTTTAACCTGCCCGATAATCTGGTCTTCTCCGAGAATGAGTGAATCAATTCCTGAAACAACCTTAAACAGGTGATCCACCATTTTGGAATTTTCTTTGAAATAGAAATAAGGGGCAAGTGAGCTGTTGTAATTTTTTCTTACAGATAGTTCATTCAGGATGGTTTCGAGAGCATCTTTTGTTTTTTCCCTGGGGCAACTGTAGTAAATTTCGCTGCGGTTGCAGGTGGAAAGAATAACCACCCCTTGAATGATTCCGCTTTTTAAAAAGTTGTCAGCCATCTCGACAATGTCTTCCTTGGTATAAGCAAAACGTTCTCTGATTTCCAAGTCTGCTGATTTATAGCTGATTCCTACTAAACCTGTCATTTCCCGTTTTTAGAATTTTTGTAGTACAAAGAACGTGGGAGAATCTGTATGAATTCTGAAATTGACAGTAAAATCAGGGATAATAGGTAATTTATAAAAATTACAAATAAAGACCGCTTCAGCCTTTAGAATGCCGTGTGTTTAAGCGTTGACAGCTAGGTGAAGAACTGAAACCGCGTTGCTATGAAAATATTTACGGAAAAATAATGACAAATTCATGTTTAAAATCTTCGTATTCATAGGAAATTTTCATTCCGTAGTGTTCTGTAATTTTTCGCACGATGGCCAGTCCGATGCCCATAAAACCGTCTTTGGAAGCCCTTGAAAATTGCTCGAAAAGTTCATCGGTAGGAACACCCGGATTTTCACCGGAGTTGGAAATCAGCAATGATTTCCCGGTAACGGTGATATTGATAAAACCTCCTTCAACGTTATGCCTAACAGCGTTTTTTATCAGGTTATTAATAAGGATTTCTGCCAGGTTTTTATCCATGATGAGAGCGTATCCCTTTTCAAAATTGACAGTCATCTTTATTTTTTTCGATTCAATCAACGACTGGAAATTTTCAAGCTGTTCGTTGATGATGCTTTCCATATCGATGCTGGCCAGATCGGTAAACTGGTTTTTGTCGATGCGGGCTATCAGCCCCAGGCTTCTGACAATTTCTGATAACCGGTTGGTGGCGGAATAGATAGAGCCGGTCAGCTTAAACTGCTCTTCATTAAGCGATTCCTGAAACAGTAGATCGGTTTTGTTTTTAATGATCGCCAACGGCGTCTGGACTTCATGTGACAGGTTTCCTGTAAATTCCTTAATGCCTTCATAATCGTTGATGATCTTGTCGATCATCTTATTTAAAACCTGGTTTAGCTCATCAAATTCAATAAGTTCAGAAGATGAAAATGCTTCTTTTTGCGGATTGCTCAGGCTGAATTCCTGTATTTTGTGAAGCGTATCGAAAAAATCTGCCCAGATCTTTCCGAAAATGTAACGGTTCAGGAAATAAGCCAGCAAAAGGAAAAGCAACAGCATGAGTGTAGTGACCAGTGCCACTTTTTCGATCAGGGTATTGGAAGCGATCAGAGATTTATAAATTCTGATACGGTAGTAATTCCCGTCTTTACTTTTTACGACTGTACTCAATCTTCTGTAAGGCGAATAAAAATGTTGCACTGTGTTAAAGAGTACTGTATCCTGCATTTGAAAGGTTGGTGGCTGAAGTGGTTTTTTAACCTTCTCTATTTCAATAGGTTCGCTGGCGATAAAGTTAACGTTTTTCAATGTGTTTGCGTGATAGACTTCATTCAAAACAAAATGGATCCGGTCATACAATTCGTTGTTTACCTCTTTTTCCACCAGGTTTTGCATGATGATATACAGACCAATTCCACCCAAAAAAAACACGAAAAGTGTAATCGTAACAAAATAAAGCGTGGTTTTGGTCAGTAATTTCATTCGGCCTCAAATTTATAACCCACTCCGTAAATGGTTTGAAAGTAATCTTTTGCGCCTTTGTCCCTGAGTTTTTTTCTAATATTTTTTATTTGCGCATACACAAAATCAAAGGAATAGGAAAAATCCATATTCTCTCCCCATAGCTGGCTGGCAAGACTTTCTTTGGCAATAACGCGGCCCGAATTGGAAGCAAAGAAAAGCAAAAGTTCAAATTCTTTTTTGGTCAATTCGAGGGGCTCTCCTTTCACGGTGACCTTAAAATTTTCCGGAAAAATCGTTAAATCACCTGCTATGATCTGGCTTTCACCATTAAAATTAATGCGCCGGATCAGCGATTTGATGCGCGCATTCAGTTCAGCGAGATTAAAAGGTTTCACCAGGTAATCGTCAGCGCCGAATTCCAAAGCTTTCACCCGGTCGTTGATGGCATCGCGGGCGGTAATCACAATGATTCCGCACTGCTTTTTCATCCTTTTCAGTGCTTTAATCAGATTGACGCCGCTGCCACCGGGAAGATTGATGTCAATCAGTACACAGTCATAATTAAAAAAGTCGATCTTGTCCATTCCCTCCTCGTAATCAAAAGCTTGTTCACAGGCATAGCCTTCAGGTTTCAGATAAGCCAGGATGGAATCCTGAATTTCGTGATCATCTTCAACAATTAACAGTTTCATAAGTTGCAAATTTATGATTTTAATGTTTACTGATGTTTTTATATAGCTTCCTTTGTGAACGCTTTCCCGACCAAATGTTTTTGATAAGCTTTAATTGGGCTATTTCTTTGCTTGTCCAAAGAAACCCGTACCTGCCATCCTTCGGCTGGTAAACTGCAGGCAGGGAATCAAAGAAAGGATACCAAAATCCAATGCGCCTTGGCTCCGCTTCGTAAACAACAAATCATTCACTCCCACGTTGCCCGCCGGATTTTGGGAGCTTCCCCACATTTTTGATTTCAAAAGAAGCAGACGTAGCCTTAACCTTTTTTGAATACTTTTTTGTCTTGACACAAAAAAGTATTTGGGGTCTGGGGCAATGCCCCAAAGGGGAGGAATGTTCTTTATTTGTTGACTGTGTCAAAAGAAAAGGTCAACTTTATGAAACGGCTTCTTTCCTGTTTCAATCTGTCAGAGTTTTCAGTTTTATAATTCGATAATTGAGTCCGGTATAAAAAGGTTGTGATTTGATTTTCAGCCACTTTTGCCCCTTAATCCCTAAAAGAGAAGTGGCTGAAAATCAGTGCGCCCTTTAGGGTTGGGGTAAACACTGATTTTCATTATTTACACCAATTTACCTTCTTAGACAGGACTCATAATTGTTAAAAATGGCAAATCCCGCTCATGAAGCCGGTCATTTTATTAATTTAGCACAACTCGCAAAACCTAAAATTTACAAATCATGGAAAAGAAAAAATTTGCCGTAGTGCTTTCGGGATGTGGTGTTTATGACGGATCTGAAATTCATGAAGCCACTTTGACTATGCTCTCTATCATGGAGTCCGGAGCCGTTTATCAGTGCTTTGCACCGGATATTGATCAATATCATGTTGTCAATCACCTTACAGGACAAGAGATGAATGAGAAACGCAACGCGCTTGTTGAGTCGGCACGCATTGCCCGTGGAGATATAAAACCATTGAGCAGTTTTGATACCGGAGATTTTGATGCCCTGATCTTCCCCGGTGGTTTCGGCGCTGCAAAAAATTTGTCAACCGTGGCATTTGACGGAGCCGGAGCCAATGTAAATTCTGATGTGGAGCGTGCTATAAAAGAAATGCTTGAAAGCCACAAACCCATTGGAGCACTTTGTATTGCACCGGCTGTGGTTGCCCGTGTCATCCAAGGTGTGGAAGTGACCATCGGAGATGATCAGGGAACCGTCGACACCATCCGGCAAATGGGTGGAAAGCATGTGATTACATCACATGGCCAGGTGGTTCACGATCATAATAATAATGTTTTCACAACACCTTGTTACATGTTGGATGCAACAATTCTCGATATTCGAAAAGATGCAAGCCTGGTTGTGTCTGAGATGATGAAAGAGTTGGAGAAACGATAATGAGACAATAGTGAGACAATCGCCTGATAACAGGTTCAAAATGAAGAATGAAGAATTTGAATATTGAACAAGCTTGCCTGCCATCCTTTGGCTGGTAAATGGCAGGCAGGGATTAACGATCTGAGATTTAAGAAGTATGTCGCAAAATCATAAATCAAAAATCGGCGTTCCTTGATCTTAAATCAAAAGACGCTCATATAAAAACAAGAGACCCAATTAAATGAACAGAATAACCGACTTATTCAACATCAAATATCCCATCGTCCAGGCCGGAATGATCTGGTGCAGCGGTTGGGAACTGGCTTCCGCCGTGAGCAACGCCGGAGGGTTGGGGCTAATCGGCTCCGGTTCAATGCATCCCGAAGTGCTGGAAGAACATATCATAAAATGTAAAAAAGCAACCGATAAACCTTTTGGGGTTAACGTTCCTTTGCTTTATCCCCAAACTGATGAGTTAATAGAAATTATTCTCCAGCAGGGAGTGAAAATCGTTTTTACTTCTGCAGGAAATCCTAAAAAGTATACACTTTATCTAAAGGAAAATGGCATCACCGTTGTTCATGTTGTTGCCAACAAGAAGTTTGCATTGAAATCTGTGGAAGCTGGTGTGGATGCGATTGTTGCCGAAGGTTTTGAAGCCGGAGGACATGATGGTTTTGAAGAGACCACCACCATGGTTTTAATTACCATGATCCGTGAAGTAGTTGATATTCCTTTGATTGCTGCCGGCGGTATTGCATCCGGGAAAGCTGCTTTTGCAGCCATGGCACTAGGGGGTGATGGGGTTCAAATGGGAAGTGTTTTTGCCGCTTCAAAAGAATCTTCGGCTCATGAAGCATTTAAAAATAAAATCGTTGATGCCGGTGACGGTGACACCTATCTCACCATGAAAAAACTGGTTCCGGTACGATTGCTTCGTAACGCATTTTTTGAAAGGGTCCGTCAGGCGGAACTTTCAGGTGCCAGCCTGGAAGAATTAAGTAAGATTTTAGGTCGCGGACGTGCCAAAAGAGGGATGTTTGAAGGAGATGTCAACGAAGGAGAACTGGAGATCGGACAGGTTGCCGGAACCATCCATGAGATCAAATCGTCAGAACAAATTATCCAGGAAATAGTTTCCGGTTTTAACCAAACTTCTGATCGGTTGTCAGGATTGCACTGGTGAAATTTAGAACGGTTAAAAAGCAAATATTTCGTAGGTTTGTGGCTGGACAATAACAGTAAAAAAATTAACCATGAACTTCGATTATACTGAGGAACAGCTTATGATTCAGCAAGCTGCCAGAGATTATGCCCAGCGCGAATTGAGCCAGGATGTGCTGGAGCGTGAGGAGAAAGCTGAATTTCCAACCCGACATGTTAAAAACCTTGCCGAACTCGGATTTTTCGGAATGATGGTTTCCTCAGAATACGATGGTGCAGGTATGGATACGATATCTTATGTGCTTGCTATAGAGGAGATTGCCAAAGTGGATGCTTCTGTCGCCGTAATCATGTCGGTAAATAACTCTTTGGTTTGTTACGGATTGGAACGTTTTGCCAGTGAGGAACAGAAGCAAAAGTATTTAAAACCGTTGGCCCGTGGAGAAATTATTGGTGCTTTTTTGCTTTCAGAACCTGAAGCTGGTTCCGACGCTACGCATCAACATACGGTTGCCGAAGACAAAGGCGATTATTATTTGTTAAACGGAACAAAAAACTGGATTTCTAATGCTGCTTCTGCTTCTGTTTATCTTGTGATGGCACAGACTCATCCTGATAAAAAATCGCATGGCATCAATGCATTTATCGTTGAAAAAAATACACCTGGAATAACGCTGGGGCCTCATGAAAATAAAATGGGTATGCGTAGTTCCGATACACATTCCGTAATGTTTTCGGATGTGAAAGTTCCGAAAGAAAACCGCATAGGAGAAGATGGTTTCGGATTCAAATTTGCCATGATGGCATTGGAAGCTGGTCGTATTGGCATTGCTTCACAAGCTCTTGGCATTGCTTCCGGCGCTTTTGAACGGGCACTGGCTTATTCCCAGGAAAGAAAAGCTTTCGGTACTGAGATCATCAATCATCAGTCGGTGGCATTTAAACTTTCTGATATGGCCGTAAAAATTGAAAATGCAAGAAATCTTTGTATAAAAGCGGCTTGGTTGAAAGACAATCATAAATCCATTACTGTAGCAGGAGCCATGGCAAAGCAATATGCTGCCGATATGGCCATGGAAGTAACTACTGAAGCGGTTCAAATCCATGGTGGTTATGGTTATGTAAAAGAGTATCATGTAGAGCGCCTGATGCGTGAAGCTAAACTGACCCAGATTTACGAAGGAACTTCTGAAATCCAGAAAATTATTATTTCAAGAAGCTTAGTGAAGAAATAGCAGAATCTGTTTCAACATAGACCAGATAGAGTAAGACATCTGGTTTTTGTTGTAAATGAATCATTTCTGCTGGTTTTTGATTTCTGATGAGAGTTTTTCAAGAAATTAATCTTACCCGCATCCATTATTTTTTCTTAAAAAAATAGTTTGCATGCGTAATAATTTACGAAAAATTTCTATATTTGGGCAATAATTTGAATAAAATAATCT
The DNA here is from genome assembly GCA_964588415.1 of uncultured Lentimicrobiaceae bacterium. Classification (GTDB taxonomy): domain Bacteria; phylum Bacteroidota; class Bacteroidia; order Bacteroidales; family F082; genus Sulfidibacterium. Next base: position 6,745 of record CAZPPK010000037.1, on the reverse strand, counting down.
ATCTATCATGAAAATACTGGTATTAATAAGCAATGTACCTGACACTACTACAAAGATCAGGTTTACCGGGGACAATAAAACTTTTGATGCAAATGGTGTACAATGGATCATCAATCCCTGGGATGAGTTGGCACTGACCCGCGCCATGGAATTGAAAGAAGCGGGGGCTTTTGAAACCATTACCGTAGCCAACGTAGGAACTCAAATTACGGAAAGCACACTTCGTAAAGCTCTGGCAGTGGGTGCAGATGATGCCATTCGCATTGATGCCGCACCAAAAGATGCTTTTTTTGTTGCCAGTCAACTATCCAAAGTTGCGGAAGGTTATGATGTGATCCTGGCTGGGATCGAAGCTTCCGATTACAACGGCGCCGGGGTAGGCGGGATGCTGGCAGAACTGCTGGGCATCAACTCTGTTTCTGCTGTTTCCGGGCTGGAAATTGAAAACGGAGCATTGAAAGTACACCGCGATATTGATGGTGGCTCACAGATATTGTCTATTCCTGCTCCGGTGATTTTGATCGTTCAAAAAGGAATTGCTGTTGAACCCCGCATTCCTGCAATGCGCGGTATTATGATGGCGCGAAAAAAGCCTTTAAATGTGGTAGCTCCTGTGGAAGCTGAAGAAAAAACAGAATTTTTGGGCTTTGAACTTCCGGCACCAAAAGCTGCCTGCAAAATAGTGGATGAAGACAATGCGAAGGAACTTATTCGCCTCTTGCACGAAGAAGCCAAGATACTCTAATTCAATTTTAACCTAAAAACATAGAAAAATGTCAGTTTTAGTATATACAGAAAATTGGGATGGTAAATTCAAGAAACTGAGTTACGAAATTATCTCTTTTGCTTCAGCCATTGCAAAACAAATGGGCATCCCGGTAACGGCCCTTTCCATTGGCCATGTAGCTGATGACGAATTGAAATCGCTTGGGAAATACGGTGCCAATAAAGTGCTGAATATTCAGGATAATCGTTTTGAGTCGCTGGATAACAAAGCGCTGGCCGATGCTGTTGCCAAAGCAGCCGGAAAAGAAAATGCCCGTGTTATCATCCTTGCCAATAACAACGTAGGTAAAGCCATCGCGCCTCGGGTTTCCATTAAAATGAATGCAGGTCTGGTTTCCGGAGTTATCGGACTTCCGGTAAGCGTGGATCCTTTTGTGGTCCGCAAAAAAGTGTTTACTCAGAAAGCTTTTGCCAACATTCATATAAAGCCGGAAGTACGGGTTCTCACTTTTGCTCAAAATTCTTTTGAAATTGTAGAAAATGCCGTTGAAACCGCGATTGAAGTTTACGATCCTCAAATTGCAGATGGCGAGTTTAATACGAAAGTTTTGGATACTCATAAAATTACAGGAAAAGTACTGCTGACCGATGCGGAAATTGTTGTTTCTGGTGGCCGTGGTATGAAAGGTCCTGAAAACTGGGGTGGCCTGGAAGAATTGGGCGAATTGCTCGGTGCCGGAATGGCATGCTCAAGGCCGGTATCCGATGAAGGATGGCGTTCTCATGAAGAACACGTTGGACAAACCGGTAAGATCATTGCTCCCAATTTATATATGGCATTTGGTATTTCAGGAGCCATCCAGCATCTTGGTGGTGTCAGCTCTTCTAAAGTAATTATTGCTGTCAACAAAGACCCGGAAGCTCCTATTTTTGAGGCTTCTGATTATGGCATCGTGGGAGATGCATTTAAAGTAATTCCTCAGTTAATTGAAGCTGTTAAAGAGATGAAAGCAGCTGGATAACCTGCTACATATATTAACCTCAAACTGAAACAGGCCAGGAAATTTTTCCCGGCCTGTTTGCTTTTACTGAAATATCTGTTGTGACTCCCAACTTGCAGCAAACAAGAATCCTCTAAAGAAGGTGGTTGTCTTTCCGACGAACGAAGTGAGGAGGAATCCCCCAGGCAACAAGTTCTATTTCTCAAAGATGCATATTATGAGATCGCCCGCTTGCCGGACGGGCAGGCTTCGTCGTGCCTTCTCGCGATAGGGATGATCTTTTTGAGAGTATGAATCGGTAATGCGAGTGGCAATATGTTGTCATTAGAATTATGTGGGATAAATTTCTCTGGACTTATGCCTCGCAAAGACGAGCGGATGGAGAAATGACAAGCTGATTTTAACAATGAGACCAATGAATTAAGACCTAAAAATCAGTGAAAATAATAACAATCAGTGCACTATTGATTATAAACAATCGTCAGCATCACCTGACCCACAGCTTTCAAGGTGTTTTTATCGATCTTGTCCATCGTATCGTGTGAAGTATGCCAATATTCCCAAAAAGTTCCATTGCTGCTGTTCGGATCCTGCTGGATGATATCCACCGTTGGGATTCCGGCTATTTTGTTGATGAAGATATGATCGTCGTCAATGAAGAAGCCTGTTTTGTCAGGGAAATAATTATCATAACCCAATCCACTGGCAGTATTCCATATCAGATTCACATAATAATCAGCATATTGCATTGAAAATTTTTCTTTTAAGAAAGTTGGGTTTTTTGCTCCGACCATGTCCAGCAAAACTCCGAACTTGGCTGAATAGCCTGGTACCTGAGGATGGTGTGCCCAATATTGAGCTCCCAGTGCCCAGTCGTTTTCTTTTCCCTGGATGTGTGCAAATACCGGTGGTCCCCAGTCTTCCAGATCCGTTAAAACAATGTCCACACCGATGTTCGGATGGTGCTCGTGAAATTGCCGTGCCATTTCCATCAAAACCGCCACACCGCTGGCGCCGTCATTGGCGGCATCAATAGGATGATGCCATTTGGATTTGTCTTTGTCATGATCGGCAAAGGGCCTGGAGTCCCAGTGCGCCAGCAGTAAAATACGATTGGGGTTTTTGGGTGAGAAAGATGCAATAATATTTTGGCCTTTACGTATTACACCATCGTAAGTTCTCGCTTCAAACGGCTGGACAATCACCGTGTCGCTCCATTGTTTCAATTTTCCGACAATCCAGTTTTCACAAGCATCATGGGCTTTTGTCCCCGGAACCCGCGGACCAAAGGCAACCTGTTTTGCCGTATAGGTATAAGCAGAATCGGAATTAAAATCTGGAATGTTATATGTCGTTTTTTTATTGTGTTTAGATTGTGTTTTAGCCTGATTGTTAGTGGTATGGTGACTTTGGCCACAGGAAGTCAGCATAAAGGTAAACGCCAGAAGGATTGTAAATAGCTTCGCTTTTTTCATGATCATTTTATGGGATTGATTATTGAAAAGAAATTTATGGTTTTCCGGTCAAAAAAGCAAATCATCTATGTGTTTCCGTTCCCTAATCCGGTGTTCGAGCTTATAAAATTCCTCTGAAAGTTGTGAATCGTCTCCCTGATATCCGAAAGACGTCACCGAAACCGCTTCAAAGTTGTCAGGAATGGAAAGCAGTTCTAGAACCTTTTCATGATCGAATCCGCTCATCTGATGTGAAACCAGCCCCAAATGAAAAGACTCCAGGACCATGGCAAAAACCGCCTGTCCCAAATCATAAAGTGCCGTTGCATTTGCTTTATCATTATGAGAAAAGTTTTTTTTTGCAAGGTTTAACACCAAAACCGGCACTTTCTCGTTCCACTCCTGATTCCATGAACCCAAAGACTGAAATATCTTTTGATATTTTTTATCACCCTTCTTTCCTATCACAAATTGCCACGGTTGCTCATTGAATGCTGAAGGCGCCCATCGTGCTGCTTCAATCAAGCTTAATATTTTGCTTTCTTCAACTTCCTGTTCGCTAAAAGTCCTGGGACTCCATCTTTTTCTGATTAACGGAAAAAGATCAAAGGTTGCTTGCTCATTATTATTCATCAGATATGAATTTTTTACAAAGGTACAAATTAGAAATTTTTGGAAAGGATTTAGGAAAGATTAAAATTTTTTAAAAAATGACTAAGTCTAACTACAGGCAAATGTTTACTTTTGAACAATCTTTAGAAAATGTACTCGGTAATCCTCAATATTCATATTTGGACAAGCGCATTGTTTATGCTTGTATCTATCGTTTTGACATTTCTGTTAATTAGCGGTAACATTAACCATAACAGAGTGTACACCAAGAATTATGTTTATTTGGAAAATTCTTTTATCATCCTTTTATACCTGGGCTTGTTTCTTGGAGTTACCTTGTACATAATGATGCCTGCCAACAGGTATGAGATGCATTCTGCAGCCGAAGTCAGTCATATTATGTCTTTACGTTTCTGGTCGGTAGAGCATTTCAGCGTGATGTTGTTTGCCGTAATACTGGCGCAGATTGGAAAAATATTCACTACAAAATCGCATTCCGATCACAGCAAATTCAAATATGCCCTGATCTATTATGGATTTGCCACGCTGATCACGCTGACTTCCATGACTTTTTACATGGTTTACAGGGGGTAAGCTTACCGGCTTCCGGGCAAATTTATCTTTAACCATAAATAAAGTTTTCTTTGGGCAGCTATCGGGCTGTGCGCTTTAGTCCCGGCGTCACAGGCCGTGTTCCGTAAAGGCTTGCAAGGGGCTTCCGCTGGTCGCCCTTGCCGCCTAACTCCACATCGGCCCCCGTCACCGGGCGCTGCCGCTTCCATCTCGGCTGCACATCCGGCTTTGTTTATTCATTATCGTAGCTCTTATGCTCCATAATGGCATGCATTACAAACGCGCGCCAGTGAGGCGGCAAATATCCAATATCTAAAATCCTTACATCTTATATCCGAACGCATCCAAAACAAAAAAGACCGTTCCTGAGAGAGACGGCCTTTTGAAACAAAAGATGTTTCCGGTTAAACCATTTTTTTGGGATCCACCCATTCGGTGAATTCCTCATCAGTAAGAAATTCCAGCGCCATGGCTGCTTCACGAAGAGTTGTTCCTTCGGCATGGGCTTTCTTGGCAATTTTGGCTGCTTTTTCATAACCAATATGGGTATTAAGCGCTGTTACTAACATGAGAGAATTTTCCAGATTATATTCAATATTTTTCAAATTGGCTTCTGCTCCGGCAATGGCATTGTCAGCAAATGAAACGCAGGCGTCGCCCAGCAATCTGGCTGATACCAGCAGGTTTGAGATCATCATGGGCTTGAAGACACTCAACTGAAAATGGCCTTGCATACCACCGGTCGAAATGGCCACGTCGTTTCCGATTACCTGGGCACAAACCATGGTCAGCGCTTCATTTTGCGTCGGGTTTACTTTTCCGGGCATAATGGAAGAGCCGGGTTCGTTGGCGGGAAGATTTACTTCGCCGATGCTGCACCGCGGACCTGAAGCCAGATGCCGGATGTTGTTGGAAATATGCATCAGACTCACGGCCAGTTGTTTTAACGCGCCGGAAGTTTCAACGATAGCATCGTGAGCAGAAAGCGCTTCAAATTTATTATCTGCAGTTTTAAAAGGAAGCCCTGTGAGTTGTGCTATTTTCTCGGCAACTTTCACATCATAACCTTTGGGAGTGTTTAATCCCGTACCAACAGCAGTTCCACCTAAAGCCAGTTCCGACAGATGTACCAATGTCGATTTCAGTGCTGCAAGACCATGGTCAAGCTGTGAAACGTATCCCGAAAATTCCTGTCCGAGCGTCAAAGGAGTGGCGTCCATCCAGTGGGTACGTCCTGTTTTTACAATGGATTTAAACGCTGCCGCTTTTGCGGCCAGGGCATCTCGCAGGCGTTCAACTCCGGGAAAGGTGATTTCCACAAGCATTTTGTAAGCTGCAATGTGCATGGCGGTTGGGAAAGTGTCATTGGACGACTGCGATTTATTCACATCGTCATTGGGATGCAAGACTTTTTTCTCATCGGTAAGTTTTCCACCTTTCAGAACATGAGCGCGGTTAGCGATCACTTCATTGATATTCATATTAGATTGTGTCCCGGAACCTGTTTGCCAAATCACAAGAGGAAAATTGTCGTAAAGCTTTCCGGCAAGAATCTCATCGGCAACCTGACCGATTAAATCACTTTTCTCTTTAGCCAAAACGCCCAGTTCAGTGTTTGCCAAGGCAGCTGCTTTTTTCAGATAGGCAAAAGCATTGATAATTTCTCTGGGCATGGAACTTTCCGGGCCGATTTTAAAATTCATTTTCGAGCGCTGCGTTTGTGCTCCCCAGTACTTGTCAACCGGGACTTCCACATTCCCCAATGTGTCATGTTCAATTCTATATTCCATAATATGCTATTTATAATTTTTGTTAAAATAAGCTATCAATTTCGTCAGCCGGATCACCCCAAATGGCTTTGTTTTCCCTTACAACAATCGGCCTTTTTATAAGTTTCGGATTTTCTTCCATGATTTTTATCCACTCTTCATCAGCAAAATTTTTCCCCTTAAAGTTCTGTTTGTAAATAGCTTCCTGAGTGCGGATCATCTCATGTGGCTTTTTGTTGAGTTTCATTAGAAGGTCTTTAATTGTTTCGTAAGAAATAGGATTTTTCAGATAGTCGACAATCTCAAAGTCCTGGGTTTTTGTCTGAAGATATTCCAGGCCGGCCCTGGATTTTTTACATCTCGGATTGTGATAAATGGTAACCATAGTATTTGTTTTTGTGCTCTCAAAATTAGAGAATTTTTGCAAAATTTTTCCCCCAAGAGCTTATTTATAATGGGTTCTAATTGCCTGAAATGCAACACACATCAAAATCCCGGAAATTGGTTTTGAAAAAAAAAGGATGTAATAACCTGAGCTCGGTATAAGCTTTGCTTACAGTTTCAGATAATTAGTTCATATACGACTCAAATTTGTGAAGTACTATCGGGA
>CAZPPK010000036.1:0-22554 GCA_964588415.1 uncultured Lentimicrobiaceae bacterium | reverse complement strand
CATTGATTTTCTGTTAATTACAGCGTGTTTTTTAGAAAATCAGCAGACCCTAATTGTACAAAACGTAAAAACATAGATTCTTCTCTCGCCTTTGGTAAGATCAGAATGAACAAGCAAAAAAAACGCCCTTTTAAGGCGCTTTTTTTTGCTTTTGAAATCTTATCCCAAATACGATTTAAGAATTTTACTGCGGGAAGTTTGTTTTAGCCTGCGGATGGCTTTTTCTTTGATCTGGCGAACACGTTCACGTGTCAGATCGAATTTTTCGCCAATCTCTTCCAGCGTCATGGGATGACCACCGTTCAGTCCAAAATAGAGACGGATCACATCGGCTTCACGCTGGGTAAGCGTTGAAATGGCCCGGTTGATCTCTTTTCTCAGCGATTCGTAAATTAATCCGGTTTCCGGAGTAATGGATTCTTCGCTTCTCAGAACGTCATACATATTATTGTCTTCGTCCTGGATCAAAGGAGCATCCATGGAAACATGGCGACCTGCGTTTCTTTTGGATTCCTTTACTTCATTTTCTGACATCTCAACAACACCTGCAATTTCTTTGTAATCAGGTTCGCGTTCCAGCAACTGTTCCAAAAGGGCAGAAGCTTTGTTAATTTTGTTGATGGAGCCGATTTTATTTAAAGGAAGCCTAACGATACGTGATTGTTCAGCCAGAGCCTGCAAAATAGACTGGCGAATCCACCAAACAGCATAAGAAATAAATTTGAATCCTCTTGTTTCATCAAACCGCTGTGCGGCTTTGATCAGCCCAAGGTTTCCTTCGTTAATCAGGTCAGGAAGGCTAAGCCCTTGATTTTGATACTGTTTAGATACAGAAACGACAAAACGTAAATTGGCTTTTGTAAGTTCTTCCAGTGCTTTCTTATCTCCTTGTTTAATCCGCCTCGCCAGTTCAACTTCCTGTTCGGCAGTAATCAAATCCACTTTGCCAATTTCCTGAAGATACTTGTCTAAGGACGCGGTTTCCCGGTTGGTTACCTGTTTGGTAATTTTTAGTTGCCTCATATATTGCTACTGCTATGTTTGGTTAACGGTTAATACTTACGAACATTCTGAAAAAAGGTTTCACTTCGAGAACTAATTTCTTTCAGGTCTTTCAATAAGTGCCTTTCGGGAAAGCTTCATTTTACCATTACGTTCATCAACTCCGATGAGCTTCACTTTTACTTTATCTCCTTCGTGCAGAACATCTTCCACCTTTTCTATACGTTTCCAATCGATCTCTGAAATGTGAAGCAAAGCTTCTTTTCCGGGAAGGATCTCAACAAACGCACCAAAAGGAACAATACTTTTTACAGTACCTTCATAAATTTCACCGACTTCAGGAACAGCTACGATGTTACGAATTCTTGCTTTAGCAGCTTCGATGGAAGTTTTGTCGGGAGAGACAATGTCGATCATACCTAAGTTACCAACTTCTTCGATCACAATCGTTGTGTTGGTTTCGCGTTGCATTTCTTGAATTACTTTCCCACCAGGCCCAATCACAGCACCAATAAATTCTTTAGGAATGGTCATGCGTTCAATTCTCGGAACATGATCTTTATAATCGGCGCGGGGTTCAGTGGCCGTCTTTGCCATTTCTCCCAAAATGTGGATTCTTCCCTGGCGGGCCTGTTCCAAAGCTTCTTCAAGAATTTGGTAAGACAATCCGTCCACTTTGATATCCATTTGGCAAGCGGTAATTCCGTCTTTGGTTCCGGTAACCTTAAAGTCCATATCTCCAAGGTGATCCTCATCTCCGAGAATATCGGATAATACGGCATATTTCTCCGCTTTTGTGTCAGTGATCAGACCCATGGCAATTCCGGCAACAGGTTTCCTGATCTTCACTCCGGCGTCCATCAACGCAAGCGTTCCGCCACATACAGTTGCCATGGATGAAGATCCGTTAGATTCCAGAATTTCTGAAACTATACGGATGGTATAAGGATTTTCTTCTCCGGTGGGAATAACTTCTTTCAAAGCTCTCATGGCCAGGTTTCCATGTCCTATTTCCCTACGGCCCGGACTTCCAAAACGTCTTACTTCTCCGGTTGAAAAACCAGGGAAATTATAATGCAGGATGAACTTGCTGCTGCCTTCAATCACAGCTCCGTCAATGGTTTGTTCATTCATTTTACTTCCCAAAGTAACAGTTACCAGTGCCTGTGTTTCACCACGGGTAAAAATGGCGGAACCATGGGTGGAAGGAAGGTAATCAATTTCGCTCCAGATGGGGCGGATCTGATTTAGCTTTCTGCCGTCCAGACGGGTTCTTTCATTTAAAATAGCATTACGAACTGCTTCTTTTTCAACATCATGGAAATAGCGTTTGGCAAGGCCTTCAATTTCTGCACGTTCTTCTTCGGTATAAATCTGAAGAAATTCTTCAAGGGCAGCCTTGAAAGAATCAGTACGGGCATGTTTGTCAGGATTTCCCTTCAGGGCAATCTCATAACATTTTTGGTACGTAGCTTCTTTTATTTTTTCGCGAAGGTCATCGTCGTTGGTTTCGTGGCAATATTCCCGTTTGGTTTTGGATTTTTCCACCATTTCAGCCAGCTCTTTCTGAGCCTGGCACTGAATTTTAATGGCTTCATGAGCAACTTTCAGTGCTTCAAGCATCACGGCTTCGGGAACTTCTTTCATCTCGCCTTCAACCATCATAATGTTGTCTTCGCTGGCAGCGACCATCAGTTCCAGATCTGCTTCTTCCATTTCTTTCAATCCGGGGTTAATGACAAATTTGCCATCGATCCGGGCGACCCTGGCTTCAGAAATAGGGCCATGGAAAGGAATATCCGATACCGTAAGGGCCGCTGAAGCGGCCAGAGCGGCCAATGCATCCGGTGAATCGTTCTCGCCGCCGGAAAGAAGTTGAATAATTACCTGTGTTTCTGCATGAAAATTATCAGGAAATAAAGGTCTTAAAGCGCGGTCAACCAACCGTGAAATCAATATCTCGTACTCCGAAGGACGGCCTTCACGTTTAAAAAATCCGCCGGGAAATTTACCGGTAGAAGCATATTTTTCTTTATAATCAACAGATAATGGCATGAAGTCCACTTCTCCTTTTACTTCTTTAGCAGCAACAACGGTAGCCAGCAACAGGGTATTCCCCATTTTGACAACCACTGATCCATCTGCTTGTTTGGCAAGTTTGCCTGTTTCCAGAGTGATGGATCTTCCATCGCCCATTTGAAATGTTTTTGTAATCGCTTGTACGGACATATGATAATTAGTTAGTAGTTAAAAAAAGTTGATGCAAATTGCTGATAATAAGATGAAAGAATTGAATGTACTGGACTAATTTATCTTATTTTAATCTGCGGAATCTCTTAGTTTAGCGTCAACTTTCAAAAAACACAAAAAAAGGCAATCGGGTAAATTGCCTTTTTTTGCGAAGTGATATATTTTTTATTTTCTGAGACCAAGTTGCTTAATTATGGAACGATATCTTTCAATGTCTTTTTCTTTCAAATAATCGAGCAGCCTTCTGCGTTTTCCAACCAAACGAACCAGCGAACGCTGAGTGAAAACATCCTTTTTGTTTCTTTTTAAGTGTCCGGTCAGATGGTTGATACGGAAACTGAAAAGAGCAATTTGTCCTTCTGCAGATCCTGTATCGAATTCGTTCTTCCCATACTTTCCTAAAATCTCTTTTTTCTTTTCAACAGATAGATACATAGTATTTTTTTTCTAATTTTCGGGCTGCAAAAATAGTAACATTATTTGAACTGAACAATTTTTTTTAATAATTTCCCCTTTTTGTTGTAAACTATTCTATTTACTAGAGTTTTAATTTGTTAGGAAAGGTCCGCGATTTTGTAAAACAGGCCTCTTTTTTCTTTTGCGGAACTAATTTTCCCCTCGTTTTCCAAAACGTCCAGGTACTTGTTGATCTCATTTCTGTGAAGCCCCAAAATTTTATGCAGATCTTCCAGTGTGCAAGGTCTTCGCTTTATGGTTTCCAGAATGGCAGACTCCATATCGGCCCGGTAGGAAATGATCTTTTTCCGGTTTGGAGCTGCAGCAATAATTTTAACCTTGTCAAGGTCCCAAAAATTTACAATATTCTGCAATTCTTTACGGGTCGCTGCTCTGATATTTTCAATAGTGCCAGGTCTGTCCAGCGTATTTAGCTGAATTTCATCCGGATTTATTTTCAGAAAAGCTTCTTTCAGCGCTTCCAGATTTTTTGCATCATCATTAAATCCCGGAAGAATAAGCACCTCCAGCCAGATTTTACCTTTGAATTCTTTTCTGAAATCCACCAGCCCCTGAACATATTTTTCAATATTCAAACTTTGTGAAGGACGGTTGATTTTAAGAAAAGCTAAACTTTCAGCTGCATCCAGCGAAGGTAAAACAACATCTGCCTCCAGCAAACCCATTCTGACTTCCGGATCGTAAAACAATGTTGCATTGGTCAATACTGCCACAGGAATATTAGCATTTTTGCTTTTGATAAATTTTAAAATATCTCCGATACGTACGTTCAGTGTTGGTTCGCCGGAACCAGAAAAAGTAATGTAATCTGGAGCAGGGTTATTAGCTAAATAATGTTCTATTTCTTTTGTTACATCTTCGTAGGCGACGTATTCTTTTCTTTCAAGGGTAAGCCCTGTTGTGCTTCCGCATTCACAATAAACGCAATTCAGCGAACATATTTTATGTGGAACCAAATCAACCCCTAACGACATTCCCAAACGACGCGATGGTACTGGCCCGAAAAGATACTGATACATAGGCTTTTATTTATGAAATGACCAGTAAACAATTAGGGCTGGCGTTCACCTTGATGGGTTTTTAATTCAAATATATTTCCGGCTTTGTCTTTAATAAAAAGCATATCGTAAGGTTCCTTTTTTATCCGTATGACAGGATATCCGTAAGCTTTGGCTTTTTCTGCTACGTGATCACGATTATGTACTTCTAGGCAAATATGCTGAAAAACAGTCGATTGTGTTTCACTCGTAAGGAATAATTCAAAAACCATATCAGCATTTCGTATGGTAAAGACACGGGCAATTCCTTTGTGTTGGAAAACTTCACGCGAAAGCTCATCGGTAATTTCAAAATTGCGGTTTGGCCAGAATTTTAAAATACTGGTATAAAAATGGTCTATTTCCGATTCATCAGAAATATTCAAACCTATATGATTTAATTTCATGGTTTAGAATTGTTTTCAATTTTTTGGGTAGAATTTTTTTGACCTTGCAAATATAATTATTAAAAGGTAGAATTCCTGTCTTTTATTAAACCTTTTCCAGTGATATTTAACAAATCTGGTTGTAATTTAAAAAAAGATTCGAATTGCAGCCCATCGCGCTCCTGCCCCCAAAAGGGGTGTGCTGAGGCATACTTTTATTAGACTGAAAACCATGCGGAAAGATTTCCCCCTTTTGGGACCAGGGGATAGCGAAGTCACTTTTTTGAGTTCGTTATATCGCCATCTTTTTACTTTAGACAACTTCGATAACGTAGTCTCACCTGAAAACGTTTGCAAAAAGGAAATCCATTTCTTATGGCTGTGCCTGTTGTCAAACAAAGGATTAAAAAAGGATACATAAATTTTGATATTTAAAAAAAAGTATATATTTGTCCCCGATATGAAGCAAGAAAACACATACATCTTATTGAACACACAGCGTCCTGTTGTGTTTGGTGTTGCTATTGCTTTCGAATTAAGGTTTAGGCCCCCCTTCGGGGTTTAATTTTTTCTGCGGGGTTCCGTACCCTGCCTTTTCACATACATCTTATTAGTTCACTTAGTTTCTAATTCTTTAGAAATTTTTTTACATATGCAAGTAGTAATATCCGTGGCCAATCACAGCCACGAAAAATTTGCTGTTACAATCTGTAACATGATAGAAGAAGCTGCCCAGTTGAGGGGAACAGGCATCTCAAAACGGAAACTGGAATATATCCAGGCTAAAATTGATGAAGGAAAATCCGTGATAGCCCTTGACGGGGAAAAGGTCGTTGGGTTTTGCTATATAGAAAGTTGGGATAACGAAAAGTTCGTGGCTAACTCAGGATTGATTATTCATCCGGATTACCGAAAAACAGGACTGGCAAAGAAAATAAAGACTGCCATTTTCGAACTTTCCAGAAAGAAATTCCCTGATGCAAAAATCTTTGGTATCACGACCAGCCTGGCTGTCATGAAGATCAACTCGAAACTTGGTTATAAACCGGTGACCTTCTCAGAACTCACAACTGATGCAAAATTCTGGAAAGGCTGCCAGAGCTGCTCCAATTACGATATTCTGATGCGTACCGAAAGAAAAATGTGCCTTTGCACGGGAATGGTCTGTATTCCCCAAAACAATTCAAAACAACAGAGCGAAAAAACAAAGTCATCTCAGTCGTGGGAGCAGTTTAAAAAGTTTCTTGCTCAGCAAAAAAAAGTATTTCTTCCTAAAGGAAATTTGTATCCAAGAATCAACAAAATTTTAAAGAAATGACAAAAGAAAAAGTATTATTGGCCTTTAGCGGCGGACTGGACACTTCATATTGTGTCAGATATTTACAGCTCAAAAAAAATCTTGAAGTGCACACAGCGATTGTGAATACGGGCGGTTTTTCAGAAAAAGAATTGGAAGTGATTGAAAACCGGGCTTTGTCGCTGGGCTCAAAAAATCATAAGACTATTGAAGGGACACAGGCTTTTTATGACAATATCGTCAAGTATCTGATATTTGGTAATGTTCTGAGAAATAATACATATCCGCTGTCTGTTAGTGCTGAGCGAATTTATCAGGCCATTGCTTTGGCGGAATATGCACAAACCATCGGGGCAAAATATATTGCTCACGGAAGTACAGGAGCCGGCAACGATCAAATCCGTTTTGATTTAATTTTTAAACTGGTAGCTCCTGATCTGGACATCCTGACCCCGGTACGGGATCAAAAACTTTCGAGACTTGAAGAAATTGATTATCTGGCTACAGCAGGAATGAAACAGGATTGGACTAAAGCCAAATATTCATTGAACAAGGGACTTTGGGGAACCAGCATCGGCGGTGCTGAAACACTGACTTCTCACAAACCATTGCCGGAAAGCGCATTTCCAAGTCAACTGAGGGAAAGCAATCCGCAGGTTATTGAAATCGAATTTGAGAAAGGTGAAATTTGTGCCCTGAAGGGGAAGAAAATAGCGCCTGTAAAAGCGATTCAGGAAATTGAACAGATAGCCGGGAAATATGCCATCGGAAGAGACATGCACACCGGTGATACCATCATCGGCATTAAAGGAAGAATCGGTTTTGAAGCTGCCGCCGCAGGAATCATCATCAAAGCACATCACACGCTGGAAAAACATACTTTGACCAGATGGCAGCTTTACTGGAAAGAACAACTGGCCAACTGGTACGGAATGTTTGTCCACGAAGCCCAATATTTTGAACCGGTAATGAGAAATATTGAAAACTTTTTGCAGGATACACAGAAAAATGTTTCCGGTAATGTAAAAGTGACCTTGTTTCCCTATCGCTTTGAAGTACAGGGCATAAAATCTGATCATGATTTGATGGTTTCCGGTTTTGGTGATTACGGAGAAATCAATAAAGCATGGACAGGGGATGATATCAAAGGTTTTACCAAAATCCTGTCTAATTCAATTAATATTTATCAAAGTGTAAACGGGAAAAAATGATAAAAGCTGGAATTGTAGGCGGAACGGGGTATGTGGCTGGTGAATTGATCCGGATACTGATCCGCCATCCGGAGGTGAACATCGATTTTGTTTACAGCCATTCACAGGCCGGTAACACAGTTATGGACGTGCATCAGGATCTTTTTTTAAATCCTGAAATGATGTTTGATGATAAAATAAACCCAGATGTAGATGTAGTTTTTTTGTGCCTCGGGCATGGGAATTCGACTAAGTTTCTTGGCGAAAATAAGTTTTCGAAAAATACAAAGATCATTGACCTGAGCAACGATTTCCGGTTAAAGGAATATGCTGTTTTTCAGGATAAAAAATTTGTGTACGGTTTGGTGGAAATGAATAAGGAACTCATTGAGCAGGCTCAGAATATTGCCAATCCCGGATGTTTTGCTACTGCCATTCAATTGGGATTGTTGCCGTTGGCTGCACAAGACCTGTTACAGGATGATGTTCATGTCCACGGAATTACCGGTTCCACAGGAGCGGGACAATCGATGACGGAAACAACACATTTTAGCTGGCGCAATGATAATATTTCAGTTTACAAACCATTCACGCATCAACATTTGGGTGAGATTCGACAAACATTGGCATCCTTCGGAAACGGTCAGAAAAGCAGGCTGAATTTTATTCCTGTAAGGGGAAATTTTACACGTGGAATATTGGTCAGTATCTATACAAATAGTGATCTTTCCGAAGATGAATTATTAGCGCTTTACAAAACATTTTACAAGGACAAAACCTTTGCTTATGTCAGCGACAAGGCCATTCATCTGAAACAGGTTGTGAATACCAATTATTGCCTGATCCATGTAGAAAAGCATGAAAATAAAGTGCTTATAACTTCTGCAATTGATAATTTATTAAAAGGGGCTGCCGGACAGGCGGTGGAAAATATGAATTTAATGTTCGACTTTACACCTGACGCAGGACTGATGTTCAAACCAAATTATTTTTAAAATGAAAGAATTTGACAAAACAAAAATAGCGGTGATAGGAGCGGGAAATCTTGGGCTGGCCATTATCAAAGGGCTGCTTGATTCTTCTTTACAGGAAGGCCTTCAAATTGTTGCTACCAAAAGAAAGATGCCAGAAGTATTGCCCGTTTCCGGTGAACAGATATCTTTTACAACAGATAATGTGCTGGCTACAGAAAATTCAGACGTCGTTATTGTCTGTGTTCAGCCCGGGCAATTTCCAAAAGTTGCCGTTCAGATTAAGGATGTTTTAAAGGAAAAAATTGTCATTTCAACCATTACCGGCATGACATTGAAAGATCTTCATGATCAATTGGGGAGTGGTGCCCGGATTGTCCGTGCCATGCCCAATACCGCCATTGCTGTGGGCCAGTCCATGACTTGTCTGAGTTCCGACAGCGACCAACAAAGCGTGGATGTGGCGAAAGAAATATTTAATTGCCTCGGGAAAACACTTGCCATCGATGATAATCTGATGCGCGCGGCCACGGTGCTGGGAGCCAGTGGAATTGCTTTCTGGTTGAGGTTGATTCGTGCCACCATGCAGGGTGGAATACAAATGGGATTTGATGCTGATGAAGCCAAATATATTGCTGTTCAGGCAAGTTTGGGCGCCGCGAGTATTCTTGCTGAAAATTCGGAAGCACACCCCGAACGCGAAATTGATAAAGTGACAACCCCGATGGGATGTACCATTCGTGGCCTCAATGAAATGGAACACAAAGGCCTAAGCTCGGCATTGATCAGGGGATTGTCGGCTTCGTACGAAATGATTTCAAGTATCAAGAAAAGTGTTGATTCAAAATAAATTAACAAAAAAATGACAAGTTTATTTGATGTATATCCAAGATTTAATGTAACCATTGAAAAAGCAAAAGGTGCTTCTCTGTGGGATGAGGAAGGCAATCGTTATCTCGATTTTTATGGCGGGCACGGCGTGATTTCCATCGGGCACGGACATCCTGAATATGTTTCAAAACTCAAAAAACAGCTTGATAACATTGGTTTTTATTCCAATTCAGTGCATATGCCTGTTCAGGAAGAGTTGGCTCAGAAGCTGGTTTCTTTCAGTGGTTATGATGATTATAAACTGTTTTTGTGCAATTCCGGGGCTGAAGCCAATGAAAATGCCTTGAAACTAGCTTCTTTTCATACTGGGAAAAAGAAAGTCATCGCTTTTAAAGGAAGCTTTCATGGAAGAACATCGGCAGCTTTGAATGTAACCGACAACCCAAATCTTTCTTCGCCCTTGAATCAGGATAATTTCCCGGTAGTTTATTTGGATTTGAACAATGAGGAACAACTGTATAATGCTATCAGTAAGCAGGATGTCGGCGCTGTTATTATTGAAGGTATTCAGGGAGTCGGCGGTCTGGATGCGCCCACAGAATCTTACTTGAAATTGCTTTCACTGATTTGTAAGAATCTGGGCATTGTTTTGATTCTTGATGAAGTCCAGAGCGGTTTTGGCCGCACCGGAAAGTTCTTTGCTCATCAACATGCCGGTATTCAGCCTGATATTATTTCCATGGCCAAAGGAATGGGCAACGGATTTCCTATCGGCGGGATTTTGATCCATCCTGATATAAAAGCCAAACCGGGTATGCTGGGAACCACTTTCGGCGGCAACCCACTGGCCTGTGTAGCGAGCCTTGCTGTGTTGGAAGTCATGGAAAAAGAAGCTATTCTGGAAAACGTTAATTCTATTAGCAACTATCTTACAGAGCAGTTAAAAGAAACTCCGAAGATTAAAAAATTAAAAGGGAAAGGCCTGATGCTTGGCGTGGAATTTAATTTTCCAGTGAAAGAAATCCGGGAGAAATTGTTGTATCAGCATCATATTTTCACGGGATCTTCTTCCAATCCGAATTTGCTTCGAATCTTGCCACCCTTGGTCCTTGAAAAAGAGCATGTAGATGTTTTCCTGGATGCGATGAAGCGTGTATTGTCCTGAACAACAAAATATTTTATTTGATGAAAAGCAAACTGAAGATTGTAAAAATTGGCGGAAACATTATTGATGAAACGGAAAGTCTGAATAAGGCGTTGAAAGATTTTGCTGAGATTGATGGAAATATGATTTTAGTCCACGGTGGCGGAAAACTGGCCACTGAAATGAGTCGGAAATTGGGTCTGGAAACCAAAATGTCTGCCGGAAGAAGAATTACGACTGCCCAAGATATTGATCTGGTAACCATGATTTATGCCGGGTTGATCAATAAAAAGATCGTTGCTAATCTTCAGTCTTTAAATTGCAATGCATTGGGGCTTACTGGTGCCGATGCCAATGCTGTTATTTCTAAAAAAAGAGCGGTTGGAAATGTTGATTTCGGTTTCGTGGGAGACGTGCAAATCGTAAATTCCGAAGTTATTGATGGCTTTTTGAAGCAAGGGCTGACTCCTGTTTTTTGCGCCATTACCCACGATCGTACAGGACAGTTGCTCAATACCAATGCCGATACTGTCGCTTCTACGCTGGCTATCGCTATGAGCGAATATTATGAAACAGAACTGGTCTTTTGTTTTGAGAAAAAAGGTGTCCTACAGGACGTAGAAGATTCACAATCTGTGATACCTGTTTTGGATTTGGAGCTTTACAAAAATTTGTTGGAAGAAAAACGGGTGCATTCCGGCATGCTTCCCAAATTACAAATGGCTTTTGACGCCTTAAAAAATGATGTTTCCAGCGTGGTCATCGGTGATGCAGGAATTATTAATGGAACAGAAGAATTGTGTACTAAATTGGTTTTGTAGGGCTTATGTAGATGTTAAACAGATCAGTTATCACGGGCTTTAGCCCGTGATAAAACAGGAGAACAAAATTCAATAAATAAACAGATGAAATTGAAAGAGCTACAAAATAACGCGATAGAATTACTTCAACAGTTGATCCAAACTCCTTCTTTTTCCGGAGAAGAAGATCAAACCAGCCTGATTATTCAGAATTGGCTAAAACAAAACGGTGTGGATTTTTTCACTTCCGGCAACAACGTTTGGGCGAAGAACAAACATTTTGATAATTCAAAACCTATTATCTTGCTTAATTCGCACCACGACACAGTAAAACCAAACACTGCATACACGCGTGATCCGTTTTTGTCGATAGTTTTGGAAGATAAACTCTTCGGTCTGGGAAGTAATGATGCCGGTGGCCCCTTGATTTCGCTGCTAAGCTTGTTCGTTTATTACTATCAGCATAAAGATTTAAAATACAATATGATAGTTGCTGCCACGGCAGAAGAGGAAAGCTCGGGGCCCAATGGTTTGAACAATCTGTTAAAAGAGTTGCCCGAAATTGATTTTGCCATTGTCGGCGAACCTACCGGAATGCAAATGGCGGTGGCCGAAAAAGGACTTCTCGTTTTGGATGGATATGCTCCCGGGAAACCGGGTCATGCGGCGCATGAAAATACTGAAAATGCAATCTATAATGCCTTGGATGACATCCGCTGGATCAGAAATTATTACTTTCCAAAGGTTTCTGAAGTTCTTGGAAAAGTGAAAATGACGGTCACACAAATTGACGCCGGGCAGCAACACAACGTCGTCCCGGGCGTCTGCCATTTTGTGGTGGATATTCGTGTAAACGATCTTTATAAAAATAAAGAAATATTTGAGTTTGTCGATGCCCATACCAAAAGTAAAATGGTTGTCCGGTCTTTTAACCTGAACGCATCTTCCATTGAAATCGATCATCCAATTGTTAGGGCAGGAGTGAAGTATGGGCGGGAAACTTACGGTTCGCCCACATTATCGGATCAATCTGTTTTGTCGTGTCCTTCGCTGAAAATGGGTCCGGGAGATTCTCGCCGTTCCCACAGCGCCGACGAATTTATTTATCTGTCTGAAATTGATGAAGCCATCGATTTATTTGTGAAAATTTTTAGTGAAATCTTATAATACACTGACCATGAAACTCTGGGATAAAGGATATGCTACAGAAAGTATTGTGGAACAATACACTGCGGGAAACGACCGGGTGCATGACCTGAAACTGGCCAAATACGATTTGTTGGGAAACATCGCCCATGCCAAAATGCTCAATAAGATTGGTATTTTGACAGATGAAGAACTCAAACAGATATTGATCGGGCTGGAAGAAATTCAGAAAACCGTGGATGTCGGGACTTTCGTGATCGAAGAAGAATTTGAAGATGTACACAGCAAAATCGAGTTTGAACTGACAAAACGTATCGGCGAAGCCGGAAAAAAAATCCATACTGCCCGTTCCCGTAACGATCAGATTTTGGTTGATTTACATCTTTATGTCAAAGAAGAGATTGGCTTAATCAAAGATTTGCTGGAGCGTCTGTTTGATACATTAATCTCTTTAAGCGAAAAATACAAAGACGTATTGATTCCGGGTTACACGCATATGCAGGTAGCTATGCCTTCTTCTTTCGGGTTGTGGTTTTCCGCTTATGCGGAAAGTCTGATTGATGACCTGATTATGCTGAATGCTGCGGCAAAAATTGCCGATCAAAATCCTTTGGGGTCTGCAGCGGGATATGGGACCGGTTTTCCTATTGACCGAACCTACACAACCGAATTGTTAGGATTTGCAGCGCTGAAATACAATGTGGTGGCGGCGCAGATGAGCCGGGGCAAACTGGAAAAAACGCTGTCATACGCTATGGCTTCTTTATCGGGAACCTTGTCAAAAATGGCTTCTGATGTTTGCCTGTTTATGAGCCCCAATTTTAATTTTCTGGGTTTCCCCAAGGAGTTGACCACCGGGTCCAGCATCATGCCGCACAAACAAAATCCGGATGTTTTTGAATTGATGCGCGCCAAAAGCAACAAAATCCAAAACCTTCCTGCGGAGATCACATTGCTGACCAATAATTTAACCAGTGGCTATCATCGTGATTTTCAATTACTAAAAGAGAGTTTGTTGCCTTCAGTGGAAGTTTTGAAAGAAAATCTGGCGATCTGCGATTTTATGCTTCAACAGGTAAAAATCAATGAGCATGTTCTTGATAACGAAATTTATGACTATCTCTACAGCGCGGAAGCCGCCAATAAACTGGTTATGGAAGGCATGTCGTTCCGTGATGCTTATCAGAAGATTGGTAAAGAGATTTTAGAAGGAAGTTTCAAACCTGATAAAAATGTTCAATATACACATGAAGGCAGTATCGGGAATCTTTGCCTTGATAATATACAGGAGAAATTTCAACAGAATTTTTAACGTTTAACCCTTTTCGTAAACTGATCTTCGTTCAGGTAAGTAACCTTTTTAGACCGGACTCAAATATAATTTTCTATATTTGTTGGCGTCTCTGTGGAAATGGAATTCGCATTCCTGTTTTTCAGAGGATTGGTAATCTGTTATTGAACGATTCTAATAAAACACATGAATTTTAGTTCAGTAACTAGGCAAAGAATAAGGGAAAAAATGCGTTGAAGGATGCAATACCTAGTTGATTCTTATTTTGTTGACATAAATTTATAATCTTAATATTTACCGTCATGCTTAAAACAAAGATTTTGCCTGCGGCGGACGAAGCATTTGCTTATCCGTTGCTGATCAAACGGATTCTAAACGACTCCCTTAAGTACAATCCGGAAAATGAAATCATTTACCGCGATATTTCACGTTATAACTATTTTGAACTGAATAAAAGAGTCCGGAAGCTGGCCAACGTACTAGAAACACTCGGTATTCAGGCGGGTGACACGGTAGCAGTTTTGGAATATGACACACCGCGTTACCTTGAGCTTTTCTTCGCGGTTCCAATGATAGGAGCGGTTTTGCACACGGTGAACTACAGGCTTTCGCCAGACCAGGTTCTTTATACCATGAACCATGCTGAGGACAAAATTGTTTTCTCAAATACAGATTTTTTACCATTGCTTCGGGGAATAAAAAGTACATTGAATACTTCAATGCCCTGTGTTTTAATGAGCGATAATGAAACATTTCCGGAAATAGGCTTTCCCACTTCTGGCCGCTATGAAGAGCTGCTGTCCCAGGCAAGTGACCTTTATGAATTTGTTGATTTTGATGAGAATTCAGTCGCGTCCATGTTTTATACAACAGGGACTACCGGTAATCCGAAAGCGGTTTATTTCACCCATCGGCAACTGGTTCTTCACACGCTGGCTGGAGCCGTCTCTTTCGGAAGCTATGATGCTGTGTGCCGTTTTCGTTCGGGCGATGTTTATATGCCGATTACGCCCATGTTTCATGTTCATGCGTGGGGTGTGCCATTCATAGCCACTTTGCTTGGTGTAAAACAGGTTTATCCGGGCCGTTATGAGCCTGAAATGCTTCTTCGTCTGTTACTGACCGAAAAAGTCACTTTCTCTCACTGCGTTCCAACTATTTTGCACATGCTAGTTTCGAGTCCCGTTGCCAAAGCAGTGGATTTGAGTCATTGGAAAGTTGTAATTGGTGGTTCAGCCCTTCCTTCCGGCCTTGCCAGAGCTGCTTTGGAATTGGGTATTGATGTCATTACAGGCTACGGTATGTCAGAAACCTGCCCCATTCTTTCCCTTACCTATTTGGATGATAAACAAAAGGATATGGCGATTGATAAGCAGGTCGCCATCAGAACTAAAACCGGTATTCCCATTCCTTTGGTGGAAATGAAAGTAGTGGACGAACGGATGAAACCATTGCCTGCTGACGGTGAATCGGTGGGAGAAATTGTATGCCGGTCGCCGTGGCTGACACAATCTTATTATAAGGAAGAAGAACGAAGCAAGGATCTCTGGAAAGGCGGTTATTTGCATACCGGAGATGTGGCTTTTGTTGGAGAATATAATTATTTCACTATCACCGATCGGATTAAAGATGTCATCAAAACGGGTGGAGAATGGATTTCTTCACTGGAAATTGAAAATCTGATTAGCAAGAACAAAAATGTGTCTGAGGTGGCTGTAGTGGGAATCCCGGATGCCAAATGGTCCGAACGGCCTTATGCTCTTGTTGTGTTGAAAGAAGATGCAGAGATCAAACCGGAAGCACTTAAGACTTATATGCAACAGTTTGTTGATAAGGGCGTTATTAAAAAATGGGCTATCCCTTCCCGCATTGATATTGTAACTGCCATTCCCAAGACTTCAGTGGGAAAAATCGATAAAAAACGTATTCGGGCTGAATTTAAAAAATAGACCTGAAATTTAGTGAGGAAGGCGGCAGACAGTGGTTTGCTGCCTTTTTTTTGATTTGTGAGAAAGCAGACAGCATCTCCATTTTTCCTTTTTTGTCATGCCTGACAACGGACTGCTTTTCAAGGTTTGGCGATATTTTCCGGTATATTTTCTGCAAAAATGTCAGAATTGAAATTGGAATTATGAACGATAAAACAATAATGGTCTATTATTGATTAATCTGTTTCCAACCATCATTTTCTCTTATTTATATTTGAAAACCCTTTCCAGAAAGGAATATTGTAAAATATTTGCGTTTCTTCTCATCCTGATCATTGGATGTTTCATATGAAATATAATACCAAATTAGAATAAAAAACATAAATGGTCAAAAAGTGGTATCAAATTTGATATGAGTAGTATGTATAAATTTTTAAAACAAAAAAAGATGAAAAATTTAAAAATGATTGTTTTGTTAGTGGCTTCAGCCTTAGCATTCAGTATTCCTGCCCAGGCCCAGAAATTTCATTACGGTGTAAAAGCCGGTGCCAATTTCGCCGTACAATCCGGCGTTGCAGAATATTATGACAACAGCAACATCCTTGTTGGTGGACATTTCGGCCTGACCGGAAGTTACAACCTGAACAAGAATATGATGTTGGAAACCGAGCTCAATTATGAAGAGGAAGGAACGCATGGTTCGGGGATTACCCAGAAATTCAATTATCTGAGTGTTCCGGTACTTTATGATTTTTCCTTTGGGAAAACGTATCATACAAAAATGACCGTTCATTTGAATATTGGTCCTGCTTTTTCTTACCTGCTGGATGCCAACAAAGAAGTTGACAGCAATGGAACCAAAACAACCACAGACATCACCTCCGGCCAACACCGCGCTCAGCTCAGCGGAATTATTGGAGTTGGATTGATTCAGCCTGTTGGAAAACATTTTGTTACTTTCGATCTTCGTTTGAATGTAGGAGTTACACAGTTTCAGTCTGCCAGCGACCAGTCACACAACAAAATGATTGGTGTTTATCTGGGATACACATTGTAAGAAAGTTAAACCAGAGAATCAGACCAGTTTTTAATCTGTTGCTTTTTAAATGATGTTATTTTTGCCAAAAATTACAGGAAATGGATTTAGAGAAGAGACTTCAGGCTTTCGTGAATATGGGAATTGCACTTCGTTCGGCTTTTGGAAATGAAGAAAGTGCGAAATTCTCAGAAGATCAGACGGCTAAAATAGAAGCACTCAAGGCAGAAGCAGCATCAGCAAGGAATTACAATGGATGGTTTGATGAAGGGATGGTTCGCAATGCGCTTTTGGCATTGGGTGAAAGTTTGCAGGAAGAAAAACTGAGAAAATGGGTTTCCGAATATCCTTTGGATACTCTTTCAACTGCGAAAACCGTAGGTGTGGCCATGGCTGGAAATATTCCGGCTGTGGGCTTTCATGATTTTCTTAGTGTTTTGATGAGCGGTCATAAGATTCTGGCACGGTTATCTTCTGACGACAGCAAACTTTTGCCCGCCATAGCAGATTTGCTACTAAGTCTGGAACCGGCTTTTGAACCTTATGTTTCATTTACCAGCAGTCGTCTGCAAAATTTTGCTGCCATAATTGCTACCGGAAGCAACAATACTTCGCGTTATTTCGAGTATTATTTCGGAAAATACCCGAATATAATCCGCAAAAACAGAAATGGAATTGCTGTCCTTAGCGGGAATGAAAACCAAGCAGAACTGGAGGCACTTTCAAATGATGTTTTTCTCTATTTTGGTCTGGGTTGCAGGAATGTTTCCAAAATATTTGTACCGGAAGGTTATGATTTTGAACCTTTGTTAAATGTGTTGTCAAAGCGTACTGAAATTTCTCAACGTCACAAATACTTTAACAATTACGAGTACAACAAGGCCATTTATCTCATCAATGGCCGTCAACATTTTGATACAGGAAACCTATTGCTGGTAGAAGACGAACAAATATCTTCCCCGGTAGGCGTGCTTAATTATGAATATTATTCTTCCGAAGATGCTTTACGGAATAGCCTGATGGTTCGAAGTGAACAAATTCAGTGCATCATGTCGCAGGCAACATTCCTTCCCAAAGTAATTCAACTCGGCGGAAGCCAACAGCCTGATTTGTGGGATTATGCCGATGGTGTTGATACGATGGAATTTCTCATCAATTTGTAAGTGGATAGGGTTTAAGGTTTTGTGACTTGAACCTGCCGTGCGAAAAAGTTTTACAAAAGTTAGGAAAATAATTGGAAACTGCTTATTTTTGCACCCCCAAAATGGAACAGGAAAAATTAGAAAAATGAAAAAAGATATTCATCCCAAAAACTACAGACTTGTTGTTTTCAAAGACATGTCTAACGATTACGCGTTTATTACCCGGTCGACCGTTAATACTAAAGAAACAATTACCTGGGAAGACGGTAACGAGTATCCTTTGGTAAAATTGGAAATTTCCCATAAATCTCATCCATTCTTTACCGGTAAGATGAAACTCGTTGATACAGCAGGACGTGTGGATAAATTCCGCAATCGCTACAAAAAATTTCAGGAAAACAAGAAATAATCGAACAGAAACAATTGTAAGGAATAAACCCCTGTCGGATACGGCGGGGGTTTATTGGTTTGAGAAAATAAGGAAGTGATTTTTTACCGTGGGAAATTAGTATTTTAGCAATCCTGAATCAAAAGAAACCCGCATGAATTTTATCTTATACGACGGGGCGCAAAGAGACTGCTTGCTGCCATTTACATTCACCAGGCCTGTGGCTGATATCCGGATTGGCATTCTGACCATCAGGGAAAAATGGGAGTTTTTGCTGAAGCAAAAAACTTCAACCCTTACACAGGATTACCTTTCGAAAAAATTTCCTCTGGTAACTGAAGATGAAAACATTCTGATCAATGGTTCTGTAATTCCTGATATTCAGCTTGTTGATAAGATGAATAATTTAAAAGCGGGTGAATCCTTGAAAAGTGGAGAAGTAACAATAGCACTTTTTCTGACTGCTCAAAAAGTTGAAAAAAGAGAACTTACTCCTGAAAAGAGTTTTGAATACCAGGGAACAGTACATCAGGTAGTAAACTTATGGGATATTTATGCCAAAAACCATCAGGCGCTCAGACAGGATTTCGAAATGTTGACCAAGGGCAGGAAATCACAACCGTTGAGCCCAACTAATTTTGTGAACGGAGATCCTTCTCTGATCTTTTTGGAAGAAGGTGCGCAAACGGAATTCGCATTTCTCAATACCCAAAATGGCCCTGTTTATCTTGGTAAGGATTCCCATGTAATGGAAGGTGCTAAAATCAGGGGGCCTTTTGCGTTGTGCGAACATTCCCAGATAAAAATGGATGCCAAAATATACGATGGGACTACCATTGGCCCCTATTCAAAAGTGGGTGGGGAAATCAGTAACTCAGTAATTTTTGGTTATTCCAACAAAGCGCACGATGGATTTTTGGGAAATTCTGTCATCGGGGAATGGTGTAATCTGGGAGCGGATACCAACGTTTCCAATCTGAAAAATACCTACGATTTTGTGAAGTTATGGTCTTATGTCACAAAACGTTTTGAAAATACCGGACAACAGTTTTGCGGCCTGATGATGGGTGATCATTCAAAGTGCGGAATCAACACCATGTTTAATACAGGTACGGTCGTAGGTGTAAATACCAATGTTTTTGGTGAAGGATATCTTCGAAACTTTGTCCCTTCTTTTTCCTGGGGCGGCAAACAGGGAATGAACCAGTTCAAACTTGATAAAGCATTTCAGGTTGCAACGGCTGTTTTTAATAGGCGGCAAAAGGTTCTCGATGACGTCGAAAAAAATATTCTGACCCACATTTATAAATTGACTTTTCCCGATAAGGATTAAAATCCCGGTTGATGTTCTACAACACAGTAAGAAATTGCTAATCGATTCGTATTCAATTCGTGCATTAGGGGCTTTTTTGAACATACAACTGAATTTGTTGCCGCGAATTCTCGAATTAAAAACAAATCAGCATTTCAGGACAGACAATTCCTGAACAAAAAATAAGATGTATCTCCGTATTAAAATAACCTTGATTTAAAAGATATTAAAGCATCCTACTGACAAATTGTTATACTGCAAATTTTATGGTGCGCTAATTGTTTCTCTTTTAAATACAATATTCTTTTTCGAAAGCTGTTTTGTTTAGAGTTAAGGATATCAGCAACTTAATAAATTAATAATAATATAGATGCCTGCAAGTTTTTTCAAAGGCTGACATTTTGACTGTGAGGATGACTATGGATAATATATTTTCATTACAAGAAATAATAAACCCCGATACTGAGTTTTTCCCTTTGCTTTCTGCAGAAGATGAGCAAATGATGAATGAAGAAGAGATCCCTGAGGAATTGCCTATTTTGCCTGTTCGCAACACTGTTCTTTTTCCAGGGGTAGTGATCCCTATTACTGCCGGCCGCGATAAATCGATAAAACTGCTACGCGATGCCTACAAAGGAAATAACATGATCGGTGTAGTTGCTCAAAAAGAAGCTGATATTGACGATCCGGTGGCAGAAGATATGAACCGCGTTGGGACGGTTGCCAGGATTATCAAAATATTGCAAATGCCCGATGGTAATACTACCGCGATCATTCAGGGGAAAAAACGATTTGAAATTTTGGAAGTGCTTCGTAATGAGCCTTATTTTTTCGCAAAAGTTAAAACTTACGAACCCAAGGCGAAAACACCGGATACTGATAATTTTAATGCGTTGATATCCAGTATCAAAGATTTGTCGGTTCAAATCATCGACAAGTCGCCATCGATTCCCACGGATGCTGCTTTTGCCATCAACAATATTGAAAGCGCTGTCTTTTTGGTGAATTTTGTTTCTTCCAATCTGAATGTTTCCAGCGATGAGAAACAGATGTTGTTGGAGATGACTAACATAGAAGACCGTTCTCATAAAATTCTGGAAATACTTACCAAAGAATTGCAGTTACTGGAGCTGAAAAACCAGATCCAAAAAAAGGTGAAGGTCGATATGGACAAACAACAGCGTGATTTCCTTCTGAACCAGCAACTGAAGACCATTCAGGAAGAACTGGGAGGAAGCCCGCATGAACAGGAGATCCTGCGGCTTACAGAAAAAGCAGCTGCCAAAAAATGGTCGAAAGAGGTGGATAATACTTTTCAGGAATCACTCTCGCGTTTGCAACGGATGAATCCCAACGCTGCAGAATATTCCATTCAGCTCAACTATCTTGAATTGCTGGCCGATCTACCTTGGGAAGAGTATACCAAAGACAATCTTGATCTGAAACATGCAATGAAAGTCCTTGATACCGACCATTTCGGATTGGAAAAAATTAAGGAACGCATCATAGAATACCTTGCGGTACTGAAGCTTAAAAACGATATGAAAGCGCCGATTCTTTGCTTCGTTGGCCCTCCAGGGGTTGGAAAGACTTCTCTTGGAAAATCCATTGCCCGTGCATTGCAGCGCAAATATGTCCGGATGTCTCTGGGCGGATTGAGTGATGAATCAGAACTTCGCGGACATCGTAAAACTTACATCGGCGCCATGCCGGGCCGAATTATTCAAAGCCTGAAAAAAGTACAGTCATCCAATCCCGTCTTTATGTTGGATGAGATCGATAAAGTAGGCGGAAAGCATTTTAGTGGTGACCCGCAATCAGCTTTGCTTGAAATTCTTGATCCTGAACAAAACAATACATTCTACGACAATTTTCTGGAGTTGGAATACGATCTCTCGAAAGTAATGTTCATTGCCACTGCCAACACACTTTCAACAGTTCATCCTGCTTTGCAGGATCGTATGGAAGTCATTGATTTGAGTGGCTATCTGATGGAAGAAAAGCTGGAAATCGCTAAAAAACATCTAATTCCTAAAGAATTCAAAGAGAATGGAATTAAGAAATCACAATTGAGTTTCCCAAAGAAAACCATAGAATCTATTATTCAGAATTATACACGCGAAGCCGGAGTCCGTTTGCTTGAGAAACAAATTGCCAAGGTCATCAGAAACCGGGCAAAATTTATCGCCATGGATGAAGCATATGATTCAAAGGTAAAACCGGAAGATTTGACATCCATTTTAGGAATACCACGTATTCAAAGAGATAGCCTGGTCAATAACGAAGTGGCGGGCGTGGTTACTGGATTGGCGTGGACTCGCGTAGGCGGAGAGATCCTATTTGTGGAAGTGAGTTTAAGCAAAGGGAAAGGCCATCTGAAACTTACAGGTAATCTGGGAGATGTGATGAAGGAATCGGCGTCGCTGGCGTACGAATATTTGAAATCGCATGCTTCTTATTTGGATATTAGTCCTGATGTTTTCGATGAGTGGAATGTTCATATTCATGTTCCTGAAGGGGCAACACCAAAAGATGGTCCTTCCGCAGGCGTTACCATGCTTACAGCGCTGGCATCGGCTTTTACACAACGGAAAGTGAAAGCCAAACTGGCCATGACGGGCGAAATTACCTTGCGGGGAAAAGTACTTCCTGTGGGCGGAATCAAAGAAAAGATCCTTGCAGCCAAAAGGGCAAATATCAATACCATTCTTCTTTCGGCAGAAAATGAAAATGATATTTTAGAAATTCCCGAACGTTATATTGACGGACTTAATTTCCAGTTTGTAGGGAACATGCTTGATGTGCTGGATTTTGCATTACTCAATGAAAAAGTCAAAAATCCGTTAGCTATTTAAGCAAATTGCTATCTGTCCTTGTATATAGAAAAATCAGCCAACAAAGAGCTATTTTATCGAGTATAGCTTCT
>CAZPPK010000035.1:0-22740 GCA_964588415.1 uncultured Lentimicrobiaceae bacterium | reverse complement strand
TACACGGATAAATTTATAACTTTGGCCGCATAAGAAAATCAGCAGACTCTACTTAATAGAAAAACGTCATTCACTCTTTGAAATTCTTATCAGGCTGATTTCAAGGGGATTGTTTTCAGAAAACACACTGATCCAATCATTGTCTTCAGAGAACCATTTATATTGTGCTCCAACCCTGATGATAAATTCCTGGCTTCCCTTGCCTTCAGGAACCCGAACCACAAAACCACCATTTTTTGTCTTTCCCTGTCCGAATGTAAAAATTACATTAAAGGAATTCCCATTTACGTTGCTGGTTCTGACCAGGACATAATTGCTTTGCCTAACTGTAACCGGGATAGGTTTAAAAGAGAACTTCCGGGTTTCGTTAGACTGGATGGTCACCTTTTGTTTAACGATGTCTTCAATGGCATGGTCTGCAATATATTTAGTGATTTTATGAACCATTTCCATGGGATAGGTTTCTTCAGCCATGATGTGATGTGCTTTTTTATATGCATCAATGGCCTGGTCGAATGCCTTGTCTTGGTAAAATTTATCAGCCATCCCGATCTCCTGGTTATATCGTTTTTTGCGCATTTGAAGCGTTACAGCCAGCTGTTGCTCGCATTGTTGAATCTGCCGGTGCGGATAAGCCGCTTCTGGTTTAATACTCAACGCTGTTTTATATTGCGATAACGCTTCCTGATAATCTTTTGCCTGGAATGATGCATTGGCAACAGAAAGGGTTTTTTGATAACGTTCATCCTTTTCCTTTTCCAACTGAAGCAGGATATTGTTTATCTCTGTGATCTTTGTTTTAGGATAGCTTTTTTCTTTCAGGTTTGATGCAACCTGATATTCTTTTAAAGCGAGCTCATAGCTTTTTTGATTAAATAGACTGTCAGCTTGATGAATGGTCTTCCCGAAAGTTTCATCGATTTGTTTTTGTCGTGATATGGCTGCAAGCGTCTGGTTTATTAACGCTATTTTTTGTTTGGGAGCAGTTTCAAGTGGTTTTAGCCCCTCCGCTTTTTGAAAAGCTTTCAGCGCAAGCTGATAAGACTTGATTGCGAGAAGGCTGTCGCCGGAGGCAAAAGCTTTTTGATAAGCTAAGTTGATTTTTTTCTGGTAGGCTATCTGTTGTGTAATGCTGTCAATTTTTGCAATGGCCTTGCGTGGTTCATTGGCGTCAGGCTTGAATGAGAGCGCTTTTACAAAAGCTTTTTTAGCATCTTTCCACTGTTTTCCATCTTTTAGCTCATTTCCCAGTTGAATTTGTAGCGCGAATTGTTCATCATTTTTTCTTTGCCTGGCAGAATCCGCCAGGATTTTTTGAAGCGTTGCTATTTTTGTTTTCGGATAAGCTTCTCCGGG
The DNA here is from genome assembly GCA_964588415.1 of uncultured Lentimicrobiaceae bacterium. Taxonomy (GTDB): domain Bacteria; phylum Bacteroidota; class Bacteroidia; order Bacteroidales; family F082; genus Sulfidibacterium. The sequence continues at coordinate 21,384 of CAZPPK010000035.1, read as the reverse complement.
TTTTAGCTGTGAAGCCATTTTAAATTTCTGAAGCGAGAGATCCCAGTTATGAGAATCAAAAAACTGATTCCCGGACGCGATAATATCCTGGTATTGAGCTTCTGCCTTTTCCTGAGCAGCTTGCCTTAGAAGTGCCTGAGTAATCTCTTTTAGTCTCTTTTGCGGATAAACATCTTCCGGCTTCAACGTAAGCGCTTTTGAAAAAAGATCTCTTGAAGCCAGATATTGTTTCCGGCTGAAAAGGCTGTCAGCATTACTGATAAGTTGCTTATAATTAGCAATTTGTGTAGCAAGTTCTTTTTTTAGGGCGAATGCGATTTTTTTAAGCTGTTCCTGCGGATAAGTTTCCTTGGGTTTAAGGGTCAACGCGAGATTGTATTCTGCTTTGGCGTTATCCAACTCGGGGATCCGGAACAGGCTGTCGGCCTGATGAATGGCCGCAAGATAATTTTCATTCAGATGGGCCCGTTGTGTTTGCAACGTGACATCAATTCTGTCAATCATATCCTTTGGATAAGGATTTTCCGGCCAAAGTGCTTCTGCTTCCTGGTACTTCACCTTGGCAGCCATGTAGTTTTTTGCAACGTACAATTTATCGGCTTCGTTGGTTTTTGCATTATACACTTCCTGTTTTCCTGCCAAAGGTTCAATCTGGTTTATTTTTGCGATCAGTGCCGTATTTCCAGGTGTTAAAGAGTCAGCTTTTTGTAAATGGATCAATGCTGATGAATAATTTTTTATCAAAAGATAGCGCTGGGCAGTTTTAATTTCCTTTTCTGCAATCGCTCGCCTGTGTTGGTAATCAGCTTTCAATTGTAATGCCAATGCAATTTTCTCTTCCGTTATTTTCCTTTCGGGAAAAAGTTTTTGCGCTTCTTTAAACAGTTTTAGGGCTTTATCAAATTGCTGAAACTCAATAAGCTGTGTTCCATTGTCTATCTTGGAAAGGAACAACGACTGCTTTTGTTTTTCTTCCGTTTCTTTCTGAATGATCTCTTTGATTTTTCCTTGAGCATAGGTATCGCCAGGAACTATTTTTAGAGCTTTTTGATAGGTTGATTTTGCCAGATCAAGCATCCCCTTTTGCAAATAATCATCAGCATGGTCAATCAGATTATAATAGCCTTCTTGTCTGCTTTCCTGTTCTTTAATCAACTTAACCGTTTCGTCGATCATCTGTAGCGCCGCTTTATCACCGGGCCTTAATTGCAATGCCATTTGAAAATAGGCTTTTGCATCCAACAGCTTATGCTGTTTTATTTCGTTGTTGCCTTTTTGAATGGCTTCTTCATAAGTTTTTGCAATTTGTGCATGTACCTGTGGAGCACTAAGCAGACTCAGGAACAAAACCAGGAAAATAAATAAATATATTTTAAGGGCTCTATTTTGGCTTCTGTGCATAATTTCTAACCAAATTCTTTGTAAGAAACGTTCATAAGGCCTAAATATTTTGCTAAAGGATCAAACCGTCTTTGATCGGGAATTGTTTGTCTGTCATGGCTGCCAATTCATTGTTGTGCGTTACGATCACAAAAGTTTGCCCAAGATCATTTCGCAAATCAAAAAACAGCTGATGTAATTCTTTGGACGCCTTTGAGTCGAGATTTCCGGAAGGTTCGTCGGCAAAAATAACCGCCGGGTCGTTGATGAGTGCTCGTGCAACGGCTATCCGTTGTTGTTCGCCACCTGAAAGTTCTGCTGGTTTGTGAGATGTCCGGTGTGTCAAGTGAATAAAATCCAGCAATTTCATGGCTTTTTCTTCAGCTGTTTTTCGGCTTTTCCCTGCAATCAAAGCGGGGATACAAATGTTCTCAAGCGCTGTAAATTCAGGCAGTAAGTGGTGAAACTGAAAAACAAATCCAATACGCCGATTACGAAATTCTGAAAGCGATTTATCGTTTAAACGGCTGGTCTCAATATCATCCAATATAACTTTTCCTTTGTCGGCGCTTTCAATGGTTCCCAGAATTTGCAACAATGTTGATTTTCCGGCACCGGATACCCCGGTGATGGAAACAATCTCTCCACGATTTACGCTGAGATTGATCCCTTTCAGCACTTCGACATTTCCAAACGACTTGTGTATGTTTTCGGCAACGACCATATTTTGTGTATGAATAGCAAAGATAGTAAAAGGTTGATATTGCCCAAAGAACGAGTGGGTTTTGTACCTTGTGGAAAAGGCTGGTCAGGATTAGTAAAACGTAGACACTGTCATATAAAAAAAGAACACGCCCGGAAGTGTGTTCTCAATTCACTAGATGGTATGAAAAAAACTAAATTTCTAAATTAAGATCCCATTTTTCAAGGATTTCTTTCATTTTCTTCAGGTACAAACCGCCAAGCGCTCCGTCCACAATTCTGTGATCATAAGCCAGTGACAGGATCATGATGTGCCTTATTGCAATTACATCGCCCTGTGATGTTTCCAGTACAACCGGCTTTTTACGGATGGCACCAAGGCCAAGAATGGCAACCTGAGGCTGGTTGATAACCGGCGTACCGGTAAGGCTGTCGAAAGTGCCGAAATTGGTCACAGTAAAAGTGCCTCCCTGAATTTCATCAGGACTCAGCTTATTGTTCCTTGCCCTGTTAGCCAGGCTGTTCACAGCCTTGGTTACGCCCAACAAGCTTTTTTCGTCGGCATTTTTAATGACAGGAACAATCAAATCTCCATTAGGAAGAGCAGTTGCCATTCCTATATTGAAATTCTTCCGGTAAATAATGTTGTTGCCATCTACAGAAGCATTGATCTGCGGGTATTCTTTAAGTGCTTTCACCGCGGCGTCAATAAAGATCGGTGTGAAAGTCAGTTTCTCACCTTCCCGTTTTAAAATAGTTTCTTTCAGCTTATTACGCCAGTTAACGACATTGGTAACATCCACATCAATAAAGGAAGTAACGTGTGGAGAAACCTGTTTTGACGTCACCATGTGATCGGCAATGATCTTACGCATACGGCTCATTTCAACGATCTGGTCGCCGGCTTCCGTATGGATTTCAGGCATGTTGATTTTTGGCGTTTCACGCGAAACAGCCGGTTTGGATGCTTGAGCTGCCGTAGCCTTTCCTGATTTATTATTTTCGATAAAATCTAAAATATCTTTCTTTGTCAATCGGCCATCTTTGCCTGAACCGGAAATGGTTTCCAGTGTTGAGACAGAAATATCTTCAGCTTTCGCGATGCTTTTTACGAGCGGAGAATAGAACCTTGTAGCTTCTTCAAAGCTTGCCGGTTCCACTGTTGTTTCTTCAATTGCGGCAGCCGGGGTTTCTTTTTGTGGTTTTTCAACCAGCATCTCAACTCCAGGAATTTCTTCTATTTTAGTTTTTTGTCCTCCGGTTTCTTCTCCTTCAATCTCAACAACAGCAATAACCTGTCCCACAGGTACTACGTCACCTTCATTAAATAATTTTTTCACAAGAGTGCCTTCAACAGGACTCGGAATCTCAGAGTCCACCTTGTCGGTGGCAATCTCCAGAATTGCATCATCTTCCTCCAAGCGGTCACCTTCTGATTTAAGCCATTTTGTAATGGTTGCTTCAATGATACTTTCGCCCAATTTGGGCATTAATATTTCAAATTTAGCCATCTTAGAATTTTAATTTTCAATTTGTTCAGTCTTTATTCTTATTTAATGTCAAAGACAAAATATTATGGCACAAAATTACTGAAAAATTTTCGTAATTTGAATTAATTCTAAATAAAATTGTTCCATAATACTTGATATACTCATTGAAACATTGTGTTTTTTATTTCAATGGCTGAAAATAGGACTTTTTTAATTTCTTTTCGGGATATCCGACTAATTAAAAATCAATAATATAAATTCTAATTAATAAGCATTTATGTTTCAAACAAACAGTTGCTTAATGAGTCCGGTCTGAAAAGGTCTTGATTTGATTTTCAGCAACTTTTACCCCTTAATCCCCTAAGAGGGAAGTGACTGAAAATCAGTGCGCCCTTTAGGGGTGGGTAAACACTGATTTTTATTATTTACACCAATTTACCTTTTTAGACCGGACTCATGTATTTAAAATGATAAAAAATCAGTACTGGAAATATGTTTTTATTAAAGTGATGCTGCAGGTTTAAAAATTTTTACCGGTCAAACGTATCACATCATTTATAATCTGTTTAATGAAAAGACTTTAAATAAAATCTTGTTGTTATTGTTTTCTTAAAGGATTCTTGTTATTCAATTAGAAGATGGCTTTGATTTATGAGGATAATTTTTAATTTTGTCTTTATAATTAAAAAAGACGGGATACCTATGGAAGAACAAGAAAAACAGGAGAGAAGACCGGACATTTTTTCCAAGGTCGTTAGGGCTGGTAAAAGAACCTACTTTTTCGATGTGAAAACCACACGCAACGGGGAATATTATTTGACCATTACCGAAAGCAAACGGCGATTTTTGAACGATCAGGGGAAGTTTGTCTATGAAAAACATAAAATCTTCTTGTATCGTGAAGATTTTGAAAAGTTTGTCACAGGCCTGGACGGTGCCATCCGTTATATTGAAACGGGTGTTGGGGTGGGTGATACTGATCTGACCAATGCAGTGGCAGATACCGATAACATTCATGTGGATGTGAATTTTGAAGACCTTGGCGGAGATGAGGAAAAAACTAAGGAAGAGTAAGTTTTGTTTTATGCCTCAGTTCCTGCTTTTAATTTGCAGTTGTTTCTGTTGATAACTTGAATTTAGTGAGGTATTTTTACAACACCTTAAAGTGGTAATTTTGTTGAGTCGTTAATAGTGCATAAAATTATGGAAAAAGTCATTGCCATTACCAATCAAAAAGGAGGCGTTGGAAAAACAACAACAGCAATAAGCTTAGCTGCTGCTCTGGCAGTTCTGGAATATAAAACCCTTTTGGTGGATGCCGACCCGCAGTCAAATGCAACATCAGGGATTGGTTTTGATACAAGAAATATTCAATCAAGTATTTATGAATGCCTGATCGATGATGTAAACCCTAAAAACGTCATTCTTCCTACCGATACACCGCATTTATTTCTTCTTCCTTCTCATATAGACCTGGTTGGAGCTGAAATTGAAATGATTAATCTTCCCCATAGGGAAATGATGATGCAACGTGTTATTAATGAAGTTCGGGATGAATATGATTTTATCATTATTGATTGCTCGCCATCGCTGGGGTTGATCACTATTAATGCCCTTACAGCATCCGATTCGGTGATCATTCCTGTTCAGTGTGAGTATTTTGCGTTAGAAGGACTTGGAAAGCTACTGAATACCATTAAGATCGTGCAAGGTGGATTGAATCCGGATCTTGATATCGAAGGCATACTTCTTACCATGTTTGATGTTCGGTTGCGGCTTTCCAAACAGGTAGTTGAAGAAGTGAAAGCCCATTTTCAGCAACTGGTATTTGACACCATCATCAACAGGAATACCCGTTTGAGCGAAGCCCCCAGTTTTGGGAAATCCATTATCATGCATGACGCACAAAGTGTTGGAGCCATTAATTATCTGAATTTCGCCCGCGAATTACTCCAAAAGAACAACATGACGGACATAAAAAATGAAGATCGAAAAATTCATATAACGGATGACGAATAATAAGACTACCAAAAGGGCCCTTGGCAGGGGACTTGATGCTATTTTAAGCAGTCCCGATACAGACATCACTTCTAAGGATATCTCTGGTAATTATGTTGCCGGGGCTATTGCAGAATTAAACCTAGATGAAATAGAGTCAAATCCTTTCCAGCCACGCACCGATTTTGATGAGATCATGTTGCAGGAACTGGCTGATTCCATTAAAGCCCAGGGTGTTATTCAGCCAATTACTGTACGAAAGATGGGCCGCGATCAGTACCAGCTTATTGCAGGGGAAAGAAGGCTGAAAGCATCCAAAATAGCTGGCCTTAATAAAATTCCCTCTTTTATTCGTGTTGCCAACGACGAGCAGATGCTTGAACTGGCATTAATTGAGAACATTCACAGGCAGGATTTGAATGCCATTGAAGTGGCGATCAGTTACCAACGCCTGATGGAAGAATGTGTTCTGACACAGGAAAAACTGAGTGAGCGGGTGGGAAAAAACCGCTCAACCATCACAAATTTCTTACGTCTTTTGAAATTACCTCCCGAAATTCAGGTGGCTTTACGGGATTCGTCAATAACTATGGGGCATGCCCGTGCTTTAATTACCGTAGAAGAAGAAAGCAATCAACTGCATATTCTAAAAAGAATAATTGCTGACGGACTTAGCGTTCGCCAGGTGGAGGAGATGGTTCGTCAGATAAATCAGCCGGTTGCTAAGAAAAAGAAAGTGCCGGGAAAAAGCATTCCTGAAAAATATAAAAATGCCCCTGCATTAATTAGTAAAGCTTTGGGTACTCAAATTAGTATCAGAAGGAGTGAATTTGGTCAGGGAAGTATCGTAATTGCCTTCAAAAATGATGATGAATTGGACAAGGTTATTTCATTTTTCGAGAAAAAATGAGAAAATGTGTAATTTTAATAAGATCTTCAAAAGTTTGTCCCTCATTATTTTTCTGGGGGCTTTTTTAATTTCCACATCGGTTGAAGCGAGAGGATTACATAAAAAAAAGAAATATCAAAAAGTAGAAAAAGCTCAAAAAACATCTAAAGAATTCCGCTTGGCAAAAACGGCAACTATGATGGCTCTTGTGCCAGGGTTGGGACAAATTTATAATCACAAATACTGGAAAGTGCCCATTGTTTATGCCGGTTTCGCAGTTTTTGGTTACTTTATTGTGACCAATACACAACAATATCACATTTTCAGGGACGCTTATAATGCTACGGCCGACACTGCCACAACGAATCCTTATGCAAAAAAGTATAGCCCGGCAACACTCAGGATCGTCAGGGATTATTATAGGCGGAACATGCAGCTTTCATACATTCTTTCGGGTGCCTGGTATTTGTTGCAGATAATTGATGCCAATGTGGATGCCCATCTGACACATTGGAATATTTCCAACAACCTTTCTATGGATGTCGCTCCGGTTATTAGCTCGCCTTTTAAACAAAGCAAAGGCGGCTACAATGGTATCAGCCTTCGGTTTAACTTTTAAAATTGAAAAGTCAGCAGAATAACCAATTTTTTAAATTTGAATTTGTATGGAAAAAATACAATTACCTTCGAATCATAAACGCTCATTGTCTTCTTCTATTTACCTGATAGAAAAATTAATGGATGAGTTGGATACACTGTTAAATGCGGATAAAAACCTTGTAACTCAAACCATAAAACGAGACATTTCTGAAGATAAAAAGACTGTTGTGATGAACTTCATCGGTGAAATAAAAGAAGAGATAAAGCGGTTATCAGAAAGATATGATTTAAAAAAACAAGTGGTTACTGAAAGCCACTTTCTGGATTCCAGGAAAACGAAAGCCTGGGAAATTTTGAACAACTCCAGCGTTTCGAGGATGAATGCTTTTGGCAAATTCCCGGAAGAATATAAAGAAACCTATAATTCTGACATCGAGCATCTTTTAGAACTTGTAAGCAGGCTTTAAAAGTGATTATCCGAAAGAACTTTTCTTTTTTTAAGATTAGATTTGCCGTAATTTTTATAAATCTATCAATCTTTTCTCGCCTTCCAGTTTCCTGATTTCAGTGATTTCCTGGCTTACTTCCAGTGTACCACAATATTTTCCTGAATTATCCCGCAGGGCAAAATATTGAATGATGATAAATTTCCCACCCATCTGAATCCAGAAACTTTCTTTGTCTTTTTTACCTGCTCTGAAAGCTTCGATCAGTTCTTTCACAACATGAACACTCGAAGGCGGATGGCAGTTTTCCACCAAGCGCCCGATCACAGCCTTGGATCTAGGAAAAATGCGGTTTTTGGGATTGGAAAAATAGAGTACCTTGTCATTCTCATCTACAAAAGTCATGTCCACTGGCAAGTGGTTTAGCATTATAATCGCCTGTTTAACAGATATTTTCCCGGTATCGAAATCCAGAATGGTATCTTTAAATTCATTGATGTTCAGAAATTTTTGATTTTTAGTTTCGATGCTGACCTGAACTTCGGCGTTGTGTTTCACTTCCTGTTTGGGGGAAATATAGGCAAATCCTACATCAAAAGATTGATTTGCCATTTCCATGATCTCTTTCTCAGGAATTCGATCGAAAACTACCGGAAACAAAATATGTTCTTCCCGAAAACGCATCGCATAAATGACAAAATAGAGGTCTCCCAAAACGCTGTTGAGCTTTTTAAAATCCACATTCTTGTCTTCCAGAAGGTTTAATGCTTCTTTGATGTGATTGCGGATATCATTATGATAGGACCACATCAATGGAAGGCATCCCGATTCTTCCACATTTTTCTCAATATACGGGAACAGAATGTTTTCCAGCTTGATATAATGCAGGTTAAATTCATTTAATTTATTGATGCCATTTTTAATTTTCATCAAGGAACCGGTAAATTCTTCTTTGGAGATGTCTTTTTCGTTGATCTTTTTTATGTGCTGCCTGAGACTGCCCAGCAATTTATGAACTTCATCGTTTTCCGCTTTAAGATAACAGAAAAAATCTTTTTGCTCATAATCCGGAACAGGATAATTATTCAGTCCTTTATAAAGCATATTCAGTGACCGATTGACACCTGTTTTTATAACCGAAATGTCGATATTTTTCTTCATCAATAGGCTAATAGCGATCATTACATCATAAGGATGGCACGAATCAATCACTTCCCTGTATTTCTGGACCAGCTCAGTTCCTTTACCTTTTTGGGTGGTAATACCCGTAATAAAATCATGGAGTTCAAGGATACGCAACCCGGAGTTATTGATAAATTCTGACATGAAATTTGTTTTTGCAAAAATACGAAATTGGGTATGACTTTGGTCGAAATGGTTTGAAATAGGTTTTGTGAAATTTTTTTGTGTAGTTTTGGTTTTGAAAAATTCCAAAAATTACTGCGATAATATGCCGGAAGCAGAGTTCCCAGCCAACGATGATAGCTTACTAGTCCGTTTATTAATAAGGGGGGATGAGGCTGCATTTGAGAGATTGTATAACAAATACAGCAAAGGCCTCTTTTATTTTGTGTTTCGCATCCTCAATTCAAAGGAAGAAGCAGAAGGTTTGGTTCAAGATGTTTTTGTCAAGATTTGGGAAGACAGGGCAAACCTAAATGCAGACCTTTCTTTTTCGGGATATATTTTTACTATAGCAAAAAACACTACTTCAAATTTGTTTCGGAAGTCTGTGAACAGAGAAGTTTATCAAAGATATATAAAGAGGAACAACTCAATAACAGAATCGCAAACAGAAAATGACATTTCTCTTCATGAATTACAGGCTGCCATTGAAAATCTGATAAATAGTTTGCCTCCAAAAAGAAAATTGATTTATAAGTTGAATCGGGAGCGAGGACTTTCCAGAGAAGAGATTGCTATCTATTTGGGGGTGGCGGTAGGGACTGTAGATAATCAGCTTATAAAAGCCCGGCGTTTTATCAAGGAAGGCCTTTCCTCATATTTTAACAAGACCTCAAATAATACTCACGGAAAGGTTTAACCAAAGTTATCGGACTTTTGATTAAAAAGACAATTGCCTTTTGTCTATTGGTGGATTGATTGAGAAATCAATAGCCAGCCTGTGTTTTTTAAGCATCTGTTTTATAAGTTTTTCTAGAATCTGTTAAAAATATTTTTGGATTGGGTATAGAATATTGATCCCTTAAGTGTATTATATTAATGAAGAAGGAAAGCGCACAGAAGAATAAATAAGCTTTTCAAGAAAATCTTACAAATACCAAGTTAAGTAATGATGAGCTGATAAGCTTAGACCGTGCCGAAGCGGTTGTTAAAGAGTTTAAATGAAACAATTTTTAATGTGGAAAGGATTGTATTAATAAAAATTGTTTATAACAGTAGGGCGAATTACGGATAGCGTATTCATCATGATGAACCCTGTAATAGTTATAATTTTTGATAGGATTAAAGCACTAAGAATTAGAACTTTACTAAAAAGTTGTCATGTTTCAAATTTCAGATTTTGAAAAGCAGACATGGCGAAATTTTCATATATTAATTAACATAAATCACGTTTTTATGAAGAAACAAGTACATGTTTTTAGCATTCTGTTTCTGATTTTGATGTTCTCCACAGCCTTTACGGTCTTTGGCCAGAATGTTCAGATTACAGGAAAAGTTACCGATGCCAGCAACGGCCAATCATTGCCGGGTGTTAGCATTCTGGTACAGAAAACGACAAACGGGACAACTACTGATTTAAATGGTAATTATTCCCTTAATGTCAAGATTAATTCTAAATTGGTCTTTTCTTTTGTTGGATATCTGACCCAAACTGTTGAAGTTGGACAGCAAAAGACTATCAATATCGCTTTGAGATCTGTTTCCACCGGGTTAAACCAAGTGGTTGTTATTGGTTACGGTGTGCAAAAGAAAAGTGACGTTACTGGTGCGACTTCTACTATTGGTGTAAAGGACTTTAACCGGGGAGTTGTTATTTCGCCGGCACAAATGATGGAAGGTCGTATTTCAGGAGTAGATGTTATACAGAATAGTGGGGAACCTGGTGGCGCATCAACGGTTCGTATTCGCGGAAGTTCTTCCATCAGAGCCAATCAGGATCCATTGTATGTTGTGGATGGGGTACCCCTTAATAATGTCAACTCTACTCCGTCGGGAGATAAAAATGTAGCAGGTATTACAGGCAGTGAAAGCCAGGATCCATTGAGTTTTTTGAATCCCGATGATATTGCTTCCGTAACTGTGTTAAAAGACGCATCTGCCACAGCAATTTATGGCTCCCGTGGAGCTAATGGGGTGATTCTAATAACTACTAAAAAAGGTCATAAAGGAAAAGGTCAGTTGACTTATTCTGCTTATGAAGGAGTATCTGTAGTAGCAAAAAAACTAGATCTTTTATCTGCTGCAGGTTTTATGAAAGCCAGCGCTCAATATAATTTTGGCTTGATTAATAAGGGTGCCAACACAAATTGGCAGAATGAAATTTTCCAGACAGCTTATACAGAAAGTCATAATCTATCCTATAGTGGTGGAACAAAAAATGGCAGTTATTATACATCCGTTGGTTATCTTAATCAACAAGGGGTGATTAGAAGAACCGGATTAAAAAAATTCACAGCCAGGTTTAACGCGACAAAAAAACTATTCAATGACAGGCTGAATATCACGACAAATCTCGCTGTCTCCAAAATTGATGATTCCCGTGTCCCAATCGGCTCAACGGGTGGTTATGAAGGGGATGTTTTAATTAGTGCGCTTAAAGCAAATCCGACTTTCCCTGTTTATAATCCTGATGGAACCTATTTTCAATATAGCTCAACGTATCGGAATCCGGTTGCTATGATTAATTTAACAAATGATCACACCTATACTGATCATATTTTGGGAAATTTAAGTGTTACTTATAAAATTATCGATGGCTTAACCTTTAAAACTAATTTTGGGATTGATCATACCAATGCCACAAGAAAAGTTTCTGAAAATCAACAATTGTCCTATTTGGTAAATGGTGGACAAGTCAGCATTGCCAATATAGGTCTCGATAATGAATTATTTGAGAATTATCTTACTTATGACAAACAGTTGAATAAAAATAACCATTTAACGGTATTATTAGGACAATCATACCAAAAATTCGATAATACAAACTATAATCTTAGTGAGAATGGATTTAGGATAGATAACATCGATTATATAAACAATCTGGGTTATGGTAATTTCAATTTAGCAACGGTGGGTTCCGACAAACAGGAAAATGAGCTTCAGTCTTTTTATGCCCGCGTAAATTATTCATTTAAGGACAAATACTTATTTACTGGCACCTGGAGGGCTGATGGCTCTACCAAATTCGGTAAGAACAATAAGTATGGGTATTTCCCATCGGTGGGTTTGGCCTGGCGTTTGTCCCAGGAAGACTTTATCAAGAACCTCGGTGTCTTCGATAACCTTAAACTTCGTTTAGGCTGGGGACAAACCGGGAACCAGAATATCCCAAATCAAATCACTCAATTGCTTCTTGGTACTTCTGCCGATGCTAATTATTATTTTGATGGGGATCCCACAAAATCTCCCATGACCGGAACTACCTTTACGCAAACTCCCAATCCAAATATCAAATGGGAAACAACGACCCAAACAAATATTGGTTTGGATTTTGGATTTTTTCAAGGCAGACTTTCCGGAAGTTTCGATTATTTCTTTAAGAGTACTAAGGATGTACTTCTTCAATTAACGGCACTTGCACCAGCCCCAACGGCTTATATGTGGGAAAACGTACCAAAAATGAGAATTCACAACTCAGGGATTGAATTGAGTTTGACCGGAGTAATAATTGCTAAGAAACATTTGACCTGGAATACAACGTTTAATTTTTCAACGGTTCATAACGAAGTTGTAGATCTTCCTGTTGATATGATCCAAACCGGTAGAGCCAGTGGCTCTGGTTTATCTGGAACTAGGGTACAGGTAATTAAGAGTGGTTATTCAATCGGTACTTTTTGGGGAAAGAAATTCCTTGGTTACGCCGCCGATGGCACCAGTATTTACCTAAAGGATGCAAAAGGAAATGATATTAAGGAAAATCTGGGCTCTGCCCTTCCTAAATTCACATTAAGCTTTAGCAGTGATCTGAGCTATAAGAATTTTGATTTTTCATTCTTTCTCCACGGAGTATTTGGCAATAAGGTATATAACAACACCGCCAATGCCCAGTTTAGCATTCCGAGTTTAAAGAACAATAACAACGTTCCAAATAGTGTTCTTAACACAGGTGAGACAGCCCTCAATACTCCTGAATTTTCGAGTAGGTTTATCGAGAATGGCTCCTTTCTGAGATTGAGCAATGCTTCTTTGGGTTACCGCTTTCATTTTAAGACCAAAAGTTGGGTACGTAGTTTAAGGGTTTATGTTACGGGCAGTAACTTGTTCTTAATTACTAAATATACCGGATTTGATCCTGAGGTAAATACCAACGCTTCTTATGAGGGGGTACCTTCTTTAGGTATAGATTATACCGGTTATCCTCATGCCCGTACGGTTCAATTTGGTGTAAATGCTAAATTCTAAATTGTTAAAATTCTAAGAAAATGAAAATAAAATATAACTTATTAATTGAAAGTCTATTTGTAATTCTCATGATATCTGTTGTTTCGTGTACTAAGCTTAACGAAAAGATATTCGATGAATCTGTAGACACGAGTTTGATCAAGGATTCTACCAATGCTCCGGGATTGGTAAATCCGGCCTATGCTTCATTAAGAGCCCTAAATAATCTTTGGAATGTTTTTGGATTACAAGAAGCCGGTACAGACGAAATTCAGGTCCCAACTCGTGGGACCGACTGGTATGATAATGGTAGCTGGACAGGTTTTTATTTACACAAGGTTACTCCTCAACATGCTATTGACATCAGCTCTTGGAATACCGTTATGCAAGGAATGAGCCGGGCAAATACTGGGATTTACTACCTTGGAAAGTTCCCTCCTTCTCCTAATATTAATGAGGACATCATCGAATTACGATTTTTGAGGGCCTATTATGTTTATCTCTGTAATGATTTTTGGGGACAGACTCCGTTTAGGAAAGCAGATGATCAGAATTTTTCCGTTCCTCCAAAAGTTATGGGCCGTACTGCCGCAACCACATGGCTTATCACGGAATTAAAAGCGATTATTCCTTTAATGAAAACCAAGTCGCAACTTCCTTTTGGCAGGGCTACAAAAGCTGCAGCACAAACGTTATTGGCTAAAGTTTATCTGAACCAGAAAGTTTATACAGGAACTGCCGATTGGGCAGATGTAATTACAGAGTGCAACGATGTAATTAATTCCGGTGATTATACTATTGCCCCTGATTACTGGGCCCAGTTTCAATATAACAACCCGGATACCGAAGAAGGAATTTTTATGACTATTCATAATGATAGTTACGATGTAAATGGTGGCGTTTGGGTTAACTATACATTACACTACAATCAGGTGTTTGGCAACTACACCAGTTTGTGGAATGGTGCATGTATTACCCAGAAATTCTGGAATACGTGGAAAAATACTGACGCAACGGATTCGAGAAAATATGATGACCGTATTAAATCTGTATGCGGTTTCAACCAGGGCTTCCTTGTAGGGCAACAGTATAGTCCTGCCGGAGTTGCACTGACTACACGCCAGGGAGCACCATTAATTTTTACTCCGGCAGTTAACTTTACTAATGCTTCTGAGGCCATGGGAATTCGTGTTGTGAAATTCGCACCAAACCCACAGACTACTAATCAATTCGCTGAAGGGAATATTTATTATACATTTAGGATTTCTGACGTCTATTTGATGCGTGCAGAAGCTGAATTCAGAAGTGGCAACACCAGTGCTGCCCTTGCTGATGTAAATGCCATTCGCGTAAAACGCAATGCAACGCCAAGAACATCCTTAACCCTTGACGATATTTATAATGAACGGGGTTATGAGTTGTACTGGGAAGGCAAGCGCCGTCAGGATATGATCCGCTTTGGCCATTATAATGAAGCGTACGGAACAAAGCCAGTTACTCCGGCTACTTCGGATCTTTTTCCGATTCCTCAAAATGCTTTGGATGTGAACCCGAATCTGGTTCAAAATCCGGGGTACTAATTTTGACGGATTAGATTAAAAAATCATGGGATCATCCAACATTCTAACGTGTTTTGTTTGGTGATCCCATTGATTTTTTTTTTGGTTTGAATTCTACAATTTACAAGATGAGGTTTCTATTTTAGTGAGATAAAAGTAAACAAAATGATGAAAAGGTTTTTATTACCGAAAGCGCTGTTAGTATTTTCAATTTTATTTATTGGATTTGGGTGCTCCCAAAACCACAGAAATTCAAATAAATCATGGACATTAGGCCCTTTTGTTAAAGTTGATTCGGTAAATCCCATTATGGGTCCAATCGACAGTGTTTCTTTTTACGGACCAGTGTTAAAGTCACAGGTGAAATGGGAAGCAAAAGATGTCTTTAACCCTTCTGCAATCGTAAGAGATGGAAAAGTATATTTGATTTATAGGGCTGAAGATAGTATTGGAAGATTAGCAGGCACATCACGTATTGGTTTGGCTGTGAGCAATAGCGGAACCACCTTTAAACGATATCCTAAACCAATTTTATTTCCGGGAAATGATACGTTAAAAACGTATGAATGGCCGGGAGGTTGCGAAGATCCGCGGGTAGTGCAAAACGATAAAGGAACTTATTTTATGACCTACACGGCGTGGAATGGTATCAGAACAAGACTTTTTATCGCAACATCCACAGATCTTTTCCATTGGGAAAAATACGGGTCTGTCTTTAGAAAGGCTTATCATGGTAAATATTTCAGTATTTTTACTAAGTCAGGAGCCATAGTGTGCCGTCTTGTTGGAAATAAATTTGTTGCCACCAAGATTAATGGAAAATACTGGATGTATTTTGGAGATACCAATATTTATCTGGCTTATTCGGATGATCTCATTAATTGGACACCAGTTGAAAAAAGTGATCCGGATACTTCTCAAAATGTTGATAACAGATATGGTAAAGCAACTCTTTTTGCCGCTCTTAAACCGAGAAAGGGTAAATTCGATAGCGAATTGGTAGAGCCAGGACCTTTGGCAATGATCACGGGAAAAGGCATTTTACTAATTTACAATAGTAAGAATAGTAAAGAATTTGGAGATTCCACCTTGCCTGCCGGAACTTATGCCGCCGGACAAGCTTTATTTGATATAAATAATCCAAAAAAACTGATCGACCGTACTAAGAGCTATTTCATTAAACCCGATAAACCTTATGAAATTACAGGACAGGTAAATAATGTTTGTTTTGTTGAAGGATTGGCTTATTTTAAGAGTAAGTGGTTCCTCTATTACGGTACTGCAGATACTAAAATTGCTGTTGCAGTATATACTCCTTCAAAATAATCTGAACTATTTTTGAGGAAAAATTAAGTATTATGAAACGTTATAAACTTCAAGCTTTAATATTTGGTTTTTCATTTCTATTATTGATGAATTTTTCATTTCAATCTGTGGTAGCTCAGGGAGTGGACAACTCTCCATGGCAAATTACTGCTACCGACACATTAAATTATGCCGGAATTGCACTTGCTAACGGGCGCATTGGATTATTACCTTCAAAGAAACCTTTTACTGTTAGCTCCATTATTTTAAATAATGTCTATGATAAAGGATCAATACGCGGAGTTAGCAAAATATTGAGAGGTATCAATTTTGCCAATATTAGTATAACTATTGATGGAGTTAAGGTGAATGAAACAAATATTTCAAACTGGAAACAGGTACTTAACCTGAAAGAAGCCTCTTTAACTACGACTTTCGATTTTGATAAGAAAGCTAAGATTGCTTATACTATTTATGCTTTAAGGGGCATGCCTTATGCCGGTATTATGACGGTCAGCATAAAATCTTTAAAAGATATTATGGTTAACGTAGCCGGTAAAATTCTTTGTCCTTCCGAAGATAAAAATCCTTCCAATACGTATAAAGTATATGTGGATTTAGAAAATCAAATGCCTTTATTGCAAACTACAGCTGAAAGTCCTTTTGGGAAATATCTCCTCGCTTCAACAGCTTCTTTTATTTTTAAGGGAAAACGTCCGGAATTACATCATACACTAATCTCGAGATATGATAATGAACTGACTTTTAACAAAAAGCTTATAAAAGGTGAAAGCTACAGTTTCGGTTGGGCCGGAGCCATCTGCACAACGCAGGATTTCGATGATCCTTTAAGCGAATCAGCAAGGATGGTCATTTTTATCATGCAGGGAAATGAAGGTGCCGTAATTGCCAAACACAAGAAACTTTGGGCAAAATTATGGAAAGGAGATATCGTTGTTAAGGGAGACCTTCAGTCGCAACGCGATATCAGGCTTGCTTTATATAATTTGTATTCCTTTTCCCGTACCAATTCAAACCTGAGTATTCCTCCAATGGGTTTGTCCTCTCAAGGATATAATGGTCATATTTTTTGGGATGCCGAATTGTGGATGTATCCTCCTTTGCTTTTATTAAATCAGGGTATTGCACGTTCCATGCTGAATTACCGCTTTGACCGCTTGAAAAAGGCAGAGCAGAAAGCTACTGATTTTGGTTACCGCGGAGCTATGTTTCCATGGGAGTCTGATAATACGGGCGAAGAGGCTTGCCCGGTTTGGGCGTTAACCGGGACTTTTGAGCAACACATTACCGCTGACGTCGGTATCGCTTTCTGGAATTATTACCGGATAACCCATAACAGGAAGTGGTTAAAAAATGAAGGTTTTCCGCTTCTTAAAAAAGTGGCAGATTTTTGGGTAAGCCGTGCTACAAAAAATGATGATGGTAGTTATTCTATCAATAATGTAGTGGGCGCCGATGAATTTTTGCAAAATATTAATGATAATGCTTTTACCAATGGTTCTGTTCAATGTGTTTTGGAATATGCTACTCAGGCTGCAAAAGTACTTAGCATTACTCCTGACCCTGTTTGGCAGAAAGTGGCCAAAGGACTTAGGTTTTATTATTTCCCAGATGGTGTTACAAAAGAAAACTCAACGTATCATGGCCAAATCATTAAACAGGCAGATGTTAATCTGCTCGCTTATCCTTTGGGAATAGTCCGGGATACTGCTCAGATAATCAGAGATCTGAAATATTATGAACCTAAAATTTCAAAAGAAGGGCCGGCGATGGGATATTCCGTTCTCTCCATATTACATGCGCGGTTAGGTAATAGCAAGAAAGCATTTGATTTGTTTCAAAAAGCATACATTCCAAATAAACGACCCCCTTTCGGCGTACTTTCCGAATCAGCCACTGGTGATAACCCATATTTTGCAACTGGCGCAGGCGGTATGTTGCAGGCTGTTATATTTGGATTTGGGGGATTAGAACTTACAAATAGCGGAATTATTCAAGGAAGGCCTTGTTTGCCAAAGCAGTGGAAAAGTCTCACGATCAAAGGAGTTGGGCCTAATAAAAAGACTTATTATATTACTCGGTAATTTTTAGTTAGTAAAAATATTTTAGTATGAAAACATTAAAATTGATCAAAGTTATTATCGTAATGGCGCTAATCGTTACGATCGGCTCTTGTCAGACTCAGACAAAGAAAAACAAGACGATCCCTGGCCGAAAATGGTGGAAAGAAGCCGTTGTGTACCAAATTTATCCTAGAAGTTTTAAAGATAGCAATGGCGATGGTGTAGGAGATTTAAAAGGGATTACATCCAAACTCGACTATGTTAAAAGCTTGGGTGTGAATGTAATTTGGTTAAACCCGATTTTTGCTTCCCCCAACCGTGATAATGGTTACGACATAAGTGACTATTACAAGATAATGAAGCAATTTGGCACCATGCAAGATTTTGACACACTTTTGGCAGAAATGCACAAAAGGGGATTAAAACTTGTACTTGACCTTGTTGTTAACCATACCAGTAGTGATAATGAATGGTTCAAACAATCCAGAAGTTCAAGGACCAATCCATATCGAAACTTTTATCATTGGTGGCCTGCTGAAAAAGGGAAACCCGCCAAAAGATGGAGCTATTTTGATGTAGATCATAACGCCTGGAGGTATGATGCAAAAACAAACGCTTACTATCTACATTACTTTGCCCGTTCGCAGCCGGATTTAAATTGGGAAAATCCCAAAGTCCGTCAGGCTATTTATAAGATGATGCGTTTTTGGCTTAATAAAGGTATTGATGGCTTTAGAATGGATGTGATTCCGTTTATTTCAAAGGACACTACTTTCCCAAAATTACCTGCAAAATATCATGGTAATTTTATAGATTATTATGCAAATGGGCCGCATTTGCATGAATATCTGAAAGAGATGAATAAAGAAGTTCTCAGTAAATACAACATCATGACTGTTGCCGAAGGGGCAGGCGTTACTTCAAATGAAGTACTTAATTTTGTTAATCCTTCACGTCATGAGTTAGACATGCTTTATAACTTTGAGGCTATGGGCCTTAAAAGAATGCCAGGAACCCCAAGTTTTAATCTTGTAGCCTTTAAAGAAATTTACACCAAATGGGATTCTGTCATTGATGATAAAGGGTGGGGGACCATTTGGCTTGGAAATCACGACAAACCCAGGATGGTTACCCATTGGGGAAATGATTCTCCAAAATACCGCGCTTTATCTTCTAAAATGCTAACTACTTTCCTCATGACAATGCACGCAACTCCATTTTATTATAATGGGGATGAACTGGGTATGACAAATATCAAATTTGATAGCATCAAGGATTACCGGGATATTGAAACGCTCAATGCATATAAACATTTGAAAGAAACCGGCGGAAATATCCAGAAATTTTTGGATAAAGAAAAATTGGTGGCAAGGGATAATGCACGTACCCCTTTTCAGTGGGATACTACACGTAATGCCGGATTTACCACGGGGCATCCTTGGATAAAAGTGAATCCGAATTTCAAGACCATAAATGTTGCTACTGAAGAGAAGAACCCAAATTCAGTATTAAATTACTTCAAAAAAATTATTAAGTTAAGAAAAGAAAATCTGATTTTGGTTTATGGGAAATATACGCTTCTGGATAAAGAAAATCCTAATGTTTATTCCTATACCCGTAAAATGAATGGAGAAAAATTTCTTGTTCTTTTGAATTTTTCAAATCATAATGCGTCTGCAAACCTTTCTTTTGATATGCACAAAGCAAGAGTACTTATTGATAATTATACTTCTGGACCTACTGCTGAAAACATAAAGAATTTTATGTTGCGACCTTATGAAGCTGTAGTTTTCAAACTTTGACAGAAACAAAATAGGAGTCCGGTCTAAAAAGGTAAATTTGTGCAAATAATGAAGATCAAATCAAGACCTTTTTAGACCGGACTCAAATATTAAAAAAGAACATTTGAGCGTCGATAGGCAATACTCAAATGTGATTATTATGGAATCTTTTTTCCTATAAAAGAAATAAACCTGGTCGTATACGATTATTGGTTGTTTGACTTTCATATTATGATGCTGTTTTGTTAGTTTCTTAATTCAACTCACTGAAAAACGGTACCGATGGGTTCCTTTCAGTATCTGGAAATCGTAATTATTTATGATGTTCAAGTTTAAGTATATAATTTAAAGAGTTTTTTTAGATTTGTTAAAAATATTTACTGACTGGGTATAGAATCTTGATTACTAAAGTGTATTTATATTAAGAAAGAACTAAAGATGTCAAATGAAGGAAAAACCGGGCTATTAATTAAGTTTTACAAACATCAGTTAAATGATGATGAGTTAATTCAGCTTTTTGAATGGATAAATCATCCTGAAGCAGCCGATGAAATTCAGGAAGAAATGGATAGGCTTTGGGAAAATAAGCAACAGAACTACCCGGTTCGCTTTGATCAACAGAGAATTTTTGAAGAAATCAAAAAGAAGATCAATGGGCATGAAACGGAAAAAAGAGGACATGATTTTAGAATGGAAAGGCCTGAAGAGAAGAAAAATACTCTTTTTAATAGGAAATATTTAAAATATGCTGCAGTAATTCTGTTCCCAATCGCAATCCTTGCAGGAAGTTACTTCGCATTTTATAGACCTTCCCCTGAAAAAATCTCTTATATAAAGACTGTAGTTCCAAAAGGAAAGAAGGAAAAAGTTATCCTGGCTGATGGAACCCGTGTCTGGCTCAATTCTGAGAGTACTTTGCGGTACCCAGTAAAAATGGGAAGAAAGATTAGAAAGGTTTTTCTTACAGGTGAAGCTTTTTTCGATGTTACTAAAAATAAAAAAAAGCCTTTCGTTGTTGTGGCGAACAACTTCTCTGTAAGAGTTCTTGGAACAGCTTTCGATGTAAATGCATATCCTGATAATAATTCAATTCAAACAGTTTTGGTACGTGGAAAAGTAAGTATTCATGTTACCAACGATAACAGTTCAGGTTCTTTGAATGCCATCCTGGAACCTGGTGAACGTGCCATTTACGAAAGGTCATCAAACAAAATAGGAGTCCAAGAGGTCGATACAAAACAATTTACATCCTGGATGAAGGGGCGCCTTGTTTTTAAAAAAACGCCCCTGACTGAAGTTGTTAAGCGCTTGAATAGGTGGTATAATGTAAATATTTGTATTCATGATGATAGTATTAAGTCATACTTGTACACTGTAAGTTTTAAAAAAGAAACGCTTCAGCAAGCACTCTCAATTTTACAAAAGATGACCCCGATCGTATATGTGAAAACGGGGAAGGGAATATTGATTGAACAGGATAAAGGAAGAAGTAAAAAATTAATGAGATTGTAAAAGCATAGATTTTTACATAGCCTAATTAGTCGCTCCTTAACAAGCGGTTAAAGTGTTAATAATCAACTCTAAT
>CAZPPK010000034.1:0-22859 GCA_964588415.1 uncultured Lentimicrobiaceae bacterium | reverse complement strand
GCTGGGATAATCAATATCTTTTGAAGGTGTTAAATTTATGATGCGTTTGCCCTGGCCAATCTATAATCTGTCTAAATGATAAAATATCAAGAACAGCATCCATTGGAAGGTAAAAACTTCCAAAGTTTTTAACATGTTAATGACCGTTAAATAATCTTAAATCAAATGTTTATGTGGCCGGTTCGACTTGATTTTTTATCAGGTCGTTCTTAATTTTGCCCTGAATGATAAAAGAGCAGCCATGAAAAAAATGATTTTTATTGCAGGACTTTTGCTTGTGAGTGCAATGGTTTTTGCAAAAGACAAAACCGGCACGGTAAAATATTCAAAACCAGGAAACCCCAAAGTTCAGGTTAAAGTGAACAAGGTTTACGACCAGCACGGCAATCTGATCAGGTATGATTCAACTTATTCCTGGTCCTATCATCACGAAAGCCAGGGCAGGAATATAGATGTGGATAGCGTTTTCCGAAAATTCCTTCCGTACTTCCGTCAGAATTTTCCGGATTCTACCTTTCAGGCGATGCAAAATCATTTTCTGGGATTTCCCGATTCGGCCATGATTTTGGATTTTTTTAACAACAATCATTTCTTCGACCAATGGCAGAACCAGCTTTTTAATGCCCGGCAACAACTTCGTGAAATGGACTCCCTGAGAAGCCGTTTTCTGAAACAATTTATGCAACAGCAAAGGAAATCTCAGAATAAGGTCCCGAAAGCTGGAATTTATTGAAAGACAGGTAATAAAAAGAGATCGGAAGGATTGAAAAGTTTTCCAAAGTTTGGGATCCATCTTTTTGATAGCATCACTTTTAACATTTAACGGGATTTTCTCTTTAGTTTCGCAAACTTTGGAAAACTTCCAAAAGGCCGGAAGCCGGAAGACCGGAGATCTTAGTCAGAAGCATAGTGTAACCATCGTTTTCAACTGTCTCACAATCGACTGACCATAGTTTGACCATCGTCTCACAATCGTTTGACCTGAACCTTCAAAAAATTATAGTGCTGATAATTTTGATGCTGCCTCATTTTTAGAACGGGAAAGTCTAGGAAATTAGCAGGCTATTTTTGTAATTTAGCCGCCCAAGATAAAAATTATGATCTCATTAAATTTCGATTTTAAGAATGCTTTGAAATTCGTTTCTAAAGCACAAATTGAACAATTCCAGGAAGCCCTCGATCATCAATTTATTAACGTTAGGGAAAGAACCGGAAGGGGTAACGATTATTTAGGATGGACCGATCTTCCAACTTCCATTGATGAAAGCCTGATCACTAAAATTGAAGCTGCCGCTGTCCGTTTCCGGGAAAAGTCGGAAGTGAGTGTTGTCGTAGGAATCGGTGGTTCTTACTTGGGTTCCAGAGCTGTGATTGATGCTTTGTCGCCTCATTTTAATCTGCTCAGAAAGAAAAAAGACAATCCCATCATTTGTTATGCAGGTAATAACATCAGTGAAGATTATCTTGCAGAGCTGATGGAAGTTTTAAATGAGAAAGATTATACGCTGACGGTGATCTCGAAATCGGGAACCACTACGGAACCTGCTTTGGCTTTCCGCCTGTTGCGGGATCATCTGGAAGCCAAATACGGAAAAGAAGAAAGTAAACAACGCATTATTGCCATCACCGATAAGGAAGAAGGTGCTTTAAAACAGCTTGCCGACGAAGAAGGATATGAAACTTTTGTGGTTCCCGACAATGTGGGCGGACGTTATTCTGTTTTAACACCGGTGGGATTGCTTCCCATCGCTGTGGCCGGTTTGGATATTCGGAAACTGCTGAAAGGTGCTGCTGAAATGGCCGAATATTCCGAAAAATCATCCAACATCAAAGAAAATCCGGTGGCTACTTATGCTGCCGTGCGTCATGCGTTGTACCTGAAAGGATTTACTACCGAGATCATGGTCAATTACGAACCGGCTTTGTTTTATTTTACCGAATGGTGGAAACAGCTTTATGGCGAAAGCCAGGGAAAGGAAAGCAAAGGCATTTTCCCGGCAGGAGTAAGCAACACCACCGATCTTCATTCCATGGGACAATATGTTCAGGAAGGGTTAAGAAATCTGTTTGAAACTGTTCTTTCCGTGGAAAATCCTTCACACAAGTTGTTGGTTCCCGAAGATGCAAAAAATCTTGACAAGCTGAATTATCTTGCCGGGAAAGCCATTCACGAAGTAAACCACATGGCCGAACTGGGAACCACGCTGGCCCACGTTGACGGCGGTGTTCCGAACTTACGCGTTACCGTGCCTGCCATCAATGAAAATACGTTGGGACAGCTCATCTATTTTTATGAAATGGCTTGTGCTGTGGGTGGTTATTTGCTGGATATCAATCCTTTCGATCAGCCGGGGGTAGAAGCATACAAACGAAATATGTTTGCATTGCTTGGCAAACCCGGTTTTGAGAAAGAGACCGAAGCCATGAAAAATCGCCTTAAAAGCGAAGCATAAAATCCGGAACATCATTCCCGGAAAGGTTAAAATCATTTAAACCTTTGCAGAAAACTTTTGTCTTTTGCGATCTTCGTTGAACGGATTGGCTATTTTTGTCTCTGAAATTGTTTAAAGTTAGAAAATGGCGATTTAAAGAATTCAAAAAATGTCTTCGTTATCCCCTGGCCCTTAAAGGGGGAGCGCCACCCACGGCCATAAATTTTCAGGTTGATAAAGGTGTGCGAAAGCACGCTCCATATAGGGGTTGGTGGTGCGGCGGGTAATTTGAATCATTTTTTGAATATTATTTTGATAAAATAATCTGGACAATTTCCCATATTATTATTTTTAAGAAGCATAGATGCATAGCAGAAGACATTCTTTTTTAATACTTATTTTTCTTTTACCACTGTTTCAACTGAACGCGCAGACCATTGCTCCCTCCGGACAACTTGGGGGTGAAACTGTATTGAATGCCATGAATAAACAGGTGAACCAGTTTGTGCACCGTTTTAATATGGAAGAAGGCCCCGACGGTCTCCCGCTTTCCGATACCGACAAAAGATATCACAACACGGCATTGCGCAAGAAGTTACTTCCCTATCTTTTTGATATGTCAAATCCCAGGACATCCGGAACGCTGAAGAAATATTTCATAGAAGATGTTACCAACAAAAAGCATCCTGTTTATTTGAATTTTCTGGATAAAAACTGGTACGCCGAAGTTTCGGCTACTTTTAAAAATAATCATGGGAATAATGTGAATCTGATCCTGTTTTTGACACTGGAAAAAGAGGGACTGGGTTCCAAATGGATCATCAGCAATGTTTTTGATGCAGATTTGCACCAGCTTTTTCCCACGGAAAACAAGGCAGGTCATATGAAATATTTCCTGCATCCGCAAAGCCACGAAATTGACTTCATGAATCTCAACAAAGCTTTTGATGATCCGAAACACATTGAATACTATGCAGCTACCGATTACCGGCCTGATTACTTAACGCTGTTCTTTTATTTAATGAAGACCGGAGTGCTCAAATTTGAGAATATCAATTCTGTGAAATTCCATTTTTTTCAGATCAAGAACTGGTATTTTGAGCTCAAATATTTTAACCGGAACAGTGACAATTCAGGCTGGCTGATCTCAAATTTGAAATATATTAGCGAAAAAGACAAAACCCAGGTACTAAGATTTTACAAATCATGTTCAACAAAATAACGGCATTTATTTTTGTTTTTCTTTTTGCAGCTCAGGGGCTTTTTGCAGCTCAAAAAACCGTTAAGCTGAGCCCGGCAGAACTGAAATCAGATAAAGATCAGTGCGGTCAGATGATAGAATATCTGACTACAACGTTGAACTTTTTAGGCAACCCCGACAATCCGCCTTCCGAAAAGGAAATCATCATCAACAGCAGTTATTTAAAGATCTTTAGGGATGATAAGGTTCAGATAGAGGATGACCTGGTCGCAAACCGCCACGTTCCTTTAAATAAAGATGTTCAGGCCTATATGAAAGATGTGGTTTTCTTTTTCAGGCAAGTTCATTTCTCGACACACATCACCAGCATTGATCCTTTGGTAAATCCGCAGGGAAAAATTTACTTCAAAGTGAGTTTGATCCGAACGCTGCAAGGAATTACGGTCAACAACGACACGGTGGAGAATGATGAGCCACGGTACATAGAGATCAATCTGAATACCGAAAAAAATGAGCTGAAAATCGCCAGTATTTACACACATAAACCCAACGAAAATTCGGAATTGCAGTACTGGTGGAATAATCTTTCCCAGGGATGGAAAAACTATTTTGGACGATCTATTCTGGTTTATGATACGCTTCCGCTTTCGAAGGTTATTTCATTTTCCGATACCAGCCTGATCACGGTGAAACAGGTTCAGGTAATAAATGGAGATACGCTAAGCAGTTCAGATTCCCTTAAAATGCTTCGGGACACCACAGGAACCGACAGCACGCTTTTGCTGAATAACACTGTTTACCAGATGGTTCCTGATACAATTCTGATAAAAACAGAGTTGTTGTATCAGGTTTTGCATTACGTCAAAAGAGATCGAAGCATAGATGTTTCTGGCGATTTGAATATTGACAACCTGAATCCCTTGAGTGAACTTCCGGGATTGGTCTCTGTTAATGTTTCCCATACGCTCATCGATAACCTGATACCACTGAGAAGTTTGAACAAGATTGAATATCTTGATTTTAGCGGCTGCCCGGTGGAAAGCCTGGAGCCGTTGCGGTATGCTTCCGGTTTGCGTGAACTGGATGCTTCTTTCACTATTATCTCCAATATGGAAGTTCTCGGAAATCTTAGAAACCTGGAATCAGTTAACCTTTCTTACGCACCCATTGATTCGCTGAAAAACATGTCAGGTCTGAGCCATCTGAAAACACTGGAACTGGCCGGAACAAAAATCCAACAGATTGATTCATTGGCTCCGCTTGCCAATCTTGTGAGCCTGAACCTGGCTCAGGATCATTTGAAAAGCTTCAACGCTTTGGCTTCTTTAACAGGATTGCAAAACCTTGATTTGGATAGCACTAATGTAACCGACATGAGTCAGTTGCAACATTTGAATGCCTTGTCGGTGCTGCATATTAACAATACAGGAGTTAAAGATCTGATGCCATTAGCAGGGTTGAAGAACCTGAAATATATCTACTGCGACAATTCAGGAATCGGGCAAAAAGAAGCTGAGATGTTTGCCATGAAAAATCCCGGATGCCAGGTAATCTACAACTCGCAAAAACTTGAAAACTGGTGGGATCAGTTACCTGAAATCTGGAAAAATGTTTTCATCAAGTTCCTTCCGCAAAAAGACTATATTACCAAGGAAGAATTGCATCTTTTGCTTCAGATGGACACCTTGAATCTTGAAGGAAACAAAAACATTCATGATTTGGCCCCTCTGGCTATGATGACCCAGTTGACACGCCTGAACCTTTCGGGAACTTCCGTCAGCAATCTAGGGCCGCTCAGTGCCATGGGTGGATTGCGCGAGTTGAATATCAGTCATACGCCTGTAAGCAATTTACATTCTTTGGGAAAATTGAGGAGCCTGAAGCAGATCAATTTGGAATTCACTGCCGTCAGCAATCTGAGGCCACTGGAAAACAACAGCAATCTGGCACGTATTAATGCTGACTATTCAAAAGTGGAGAAAGAAAATGTTCTTTCCTTC
Organism: uncultured Lentimicrobiaceae bacterium; assembly: GCA_964588415.1. Classification (GTDB taxonomy): domain Bacteria; phylum Bacteroidota; class Bacteroidia; order Bacteroidales; family F082; genus Sulfidibacterium. The sequence continues at coordinate 17,226 of CAZPPK010000034.1, read as the reverse complement.
CAGATGAAAAGTCCGCAAACTTTGGTGATTTATCAATCGCCATGGTTGCACTACTGGTGGAATCATTTGAGTACGGGATGGAAAGATGCCTTTTACAAACTGGCTGACATGGATTCGGTGCCAACCAACGAGCAGTTGCAGCGCTTGATAAACATTGAAAAACTCAGTATTGACTATCCGGGTTTGCATTCCGGTCTGCAAATCCTGAAAGAGTTTTTAAGTCTTTCCGAACTCACCATAAACAACAGCAACCTGACCGATATTCGCGGACTGGCTATGATAAAAACGCTCCAATCCGTCCGGTTTTCCAACTGCCCGCTTTCCGATATCAGCACACTTGCTTTATTGCCGGATCTCAGGGAAATAAACCTGGAAAATACCGGAGTGGAAAATTTGCTGCCGTTGCAACATCTGAGACATCTGGAAACATTGAATCTTTCGGGGACTCGTGTGAAAAACCTGAAATATCTGGAAGGGATCAGATCGTTGCAACATCTTTATATCAATAACACACCTGTCAGAAAGTTGAAATACATCATGAACCTGCCTGCAATCAAACTTTTACGCTGCGATCACACCAACATCAGCCAGAAACAGGTGGAGGAATTCAAACGGCAGCACCGCGGTGCACAGGTTGTATTTTATTGAGCGAATATAGAATTAGACGTCATTGCGATCCTGATTTATCGGGAGAAGCAATCTCATTCCAGTGATCTGTTTTTCCTGTTCATTTCTTTGCCATCGCGCCCCCAACCCCCACTCATTCGGGTTACAAACCCGAATGTATTGGAAACAGGATTTCAAATCCCGGCCAGCGTGGAGCACACGAAACACCTGTCAGCCGAGGTTGATTCGAGCGCTGGTATGAGATGGCTATGATCTCGCCTCAGGAGAGAGAAGAAGCCATGACGAACGTTTTTATAGAAACTAATCGTAATGTGTAAAACAAGGAACCTTCTATAAATTCTCCTGTATGGCGCATTCTTAGCAATAGCTTGTGGAAAAGCAGACTTGTGTCGTTAATAGTTGGTCCAAGTCTGCCGCCAGAAACCCTTCTCGAAGACTTGAACCATGCATGGGACATCATTCTCATAAACAAAAGCGTGAGGATTTCCCTTCAGTAGGGGGTCGCGCAGGCTTTCTTCCTGCCTCCGGCAGGTAAACATTTTTCATTTCCACTTTGTCCCCTTGTCACTTTTTCAATCATTTAACACCCTTTTTCCTTTAAACTTTAGCCCTTAGCCTTTTAAACTTCTTCCCCCGTAATCTTCATTTTCCTCAAAAGAAAAGTGGCATTCAAATTTTGGGAGATCCCTTCTTTCAGCATGTAATCGAATGCCATTTCGTCGTTGTGGATTTCGACTTCAAAGCGCTTGTTCAAAATCTCATTGGGAAATTCTGTGGCCAGCTCTCCCAACGCCAGGTCGTGAGTTGCGATAAGACCGGAAGCACGAAGTTGAACCAGTTGTCGCAGCAAGGCTTTTGATCCTTTTTGTTTATCTTCGGAGTTGGTGCCGCGCAGGATTTCATCAAGAATGATAAAAAGCGGTTCGTCTTTTCTCAGGCGATCCATAATTTCTTTCAGCCTTTTTAATTCAGCAAAAAAGTAGGAAGCGCCATCCTGTAACGAGTCGGTGGTTTTGATGCCCGTAAAAACCTGGACCGGCGAGAACTCAAAAGAATCTGCCAGCACCGGGGAACCGCATTCTGCCAGCACCAAATTAATTCCGACGGTTCTCAGATACGTACTTTTCCCGGCCATATTTGCCCCGGTGATCACCTGAAACTGGTGCCATCCGGGGATCGTTACCGGATTTCCGACGCACATTTCTTCAGAAATAAAGGGATGCTTCAGGTTTTCTCCTTTCAGAACAAAATCCTGTTTGGATACTGCCGGCATCACAGCCTTGGGATGGTTAAACGCAAATCCAGCGAAGGAAGCCAGCTCATCAATTCCCGAAAGGGCTTCAAACCACAAAGGCATGTTGGGTCCGTTTTGTTTTTTCCATTTTTCCAACCGGATGATCTGCATGATGTCCCACAGGAAAAAGATGTTTAACAAAATCCCCATCAACATATTTAAGCGGTAATCAAAGACTTTCATAATTTTTGAAAGATCAGTAAAAGCAGCATACGCTGATATTTTTGATCCGCTCAGTGTTGTTTTTGCCTCTTTCAGGATTTTTGCTTTGAAATCCAACTCATCGGTTTTTTTAAACAAGGCAGCATATTTTTTTAGCAAACCGGTTTGTTTCCCCAGCAGGTCATGTTCTATATTGATTTGTGAGATACGGTTTCCGAAAATCGAAAGGGGCATCAACAGAAAAATAAGAAATACCAAAGGATTTAGGATATTCAGGGTAATCAGTGTAATAACAGAAAATCCAACGATGGGATTCAACCAAAGAAGAATTTTATAGACTGGTTTATTAAACGAAACGGAAGAAGTGTTACTCCATTTCAGAAGCTTTTCATGGGCTTTTTTATCCATTACTTCATCGCTTCCTAAAGCATGAAATTCTTGTCGCCAGATGGGTATATTCTTCAGCTCTGTAATGGCCTGTTGTCTTTCGATAAGTTCAGAAACCCTGGACAAAGGATTTAAAAGTACGGAAGCAAGGCGTTTACGGCCGCCGATGGTGGCATTGCGGTCGAGCAACTGAAACAGGGACCGGCTTCCAAAAATATCCAAATCCACAGCAAACGGATGTTCCTCGTTGAGATATTCACGTCCGTCGGTTTGATTTGAAGTATTCCGGTCCAGAAGTAAGAGCTCATTTTTATTAATGGCCAGTAATACATCGGTATTTCGTTTTTTCGGATATAGCAGAGCATGCCTGTAGATCAAGACGAAAAACACGGAAAAGCCTATTACAGCAATAATAACTAATTCATTGAGAGAGCGTCCGGCTGTGATATAAATCCCCACAACAGTCAGCGTAAAAACAATGATCCGCAAAAAAGATATTTGTTTTATTTTTTTCTGAATCATTGCCAATGCATCAGAGAGCTCCCTGACGCGCTCTGTATAGAAATGGCGAACGGCTTGCTTGTTTTTCAATATTGCTCAATTTGTCCGGCAAAATAACGAATAAATCGGCTACGGCGTCTGATGCCTGGACATTCAATTCATAGATTGACCGGAATCGTACACCTGTTGTAGGCCAGCCGTACACCTACCTATACTAATTTCTGCCCTGACAATTTAAATAAAATCGTATCTCAATAATTTCAAATAAGTTATGAATGCTGGCATAATTAATGATAAAAAAACTGGAACATTAAAAATTTGAACATGATTCGACTGGACAACATTCATAAATCATATCAGACCGGGAAAAACAAGCTTCATGTATTAAAAGGCATTGAGCTGAACATCAAACGTGGTGAACTGGTTTCGATTATGGGCTCTTCAGGTTCCGGAAAATCAACATTGCTTAACATCCTGGGTCTTCTGGATAATTATGATGAAGGCAGCTATTATCTTGATGGCAAGCTTATGGCCGATTTGAGTGAGAAAAAAGCGGCCTATTACCGCAATCAGATGCTTGGATTTGTTTTCCAATCTTTTAATTTGATTCCTTTTAAAAACGCCATGGAGAATGTGGCACTTCCCTTATATTACCAGAAAATAAACCGGAAAAAACGAAATCTGCTGGCTTTGGAATATCTCGATAAAATGGGATTAAAACCCTGGGCTGATCACTTGCCCAGTGAGCTTTCGGGTGGACAAAAACAGCGTCTTGCCATTGCACGTGCCCTGATCACCCAACCTAAAGTGATCCTTGCCGACGAACCCACAGGAGCGTTGGATTCGCAAACTTCAATGGAAGTGATAGAATTGCTTAGAGAAGTAAACCAGCAGGGAATCACCATCATTATTGTTACCCACGAGCAGGATATTGCTGCAAAGACCGACCGCATTATTCATTTAAAAGACGGACTGATCGAAAACGATGCCAACGGTTTTGAAATGAAGCGGAAAGTTTTTGAAGCCATCTTTGAAAAAGAAGCTATATGATTTTTGGAAGAGACAACTGGGAGGAGATTTATGCTACCATCACCAAGAATAAGCTACGGACTTTTCTGACAGGCTTTAGTGTTGCGTGGGGAATTTTTATGCTTATTATTTTGCTGGGATCGGGGCAAGGCTTACAGAATGGCGTTAAGAACCAGTTTAGAAATGATGCTACCAACAGTTTGTGGGTTTTTTCAGGACAAACTTCCAAAGCTTACAAAGGAATCAACTCGGGGCGAAGAATTCAATTTACCGATCAGGATTATGAAAAGACCAAAACACTTGATTCTAACATTGATCATATTTCCGGCAGATATTATATCGGAAGCAAAGTGATGAATTACAAAACCAAATATGGTACTTATGATATTAGAGCGGTAAATGCCGGAAACAAATACATTGAGAATATTGATATTATCAAAGGGCGATTTTTAAATCCTTTTGATATTAAGAAATACAGCAAGGTTATGGTAATCAGCGATATTGCTGAAAAGGATTTATTTAGTAAAAATGAAGATCCGTTAGGGAAATACCTTCAGGTGGGAAATATCCAGTTTGAAGTCGTAGGGGTTTTTAAACAGGATCAGCAGGGCCAGAATGAAAGAAGAACCGTTTATATTCCGGTTACTACTGCACAGCGTGTTTTTAACGGAGGAAACAAGTTAAGCTGGATCATGATGACCGTGGGAGATGCCAGTTTGAACCAAACCAAGAAAATTGAAAAAGATCTGCGCCAACAATTTTCCGCCATGCACCACTTTGATCCTACCGATGACAGGGCCATTCACATCAACAACACAATGGAACAGTACGAAAAGGTTATGAACCTTTTTCTTGGCATTCGTATTTTTATCTGGATCATTGGTATCGGGACCATTATTGCCGGCATTGTGGGTGTAAGTAATATCATGATGATTGTGGTGAAAGAGCGGGCCAAAGAAGTGGGAATAAGGAAAGCGCTGGGTGCAACCCCAGGATCTATTGTGAGCCTGATTTTACTGGAATCCATTACGATTACGAGTTTTGCGGGATATATTGGACTGATGTTGGGAGTAGGGGTTCTTGAGTTGGTAAACAAATATGTACCACCTTCCGATTTTTTCCGCAATCCGGAAGCCAATATTCAAATTGCTTTGATTGCCATGTTGCTGCTTATATCAGCTGGTGCCCTTGCAGGATTTATTCCTGCTCGAAAAGCTGCATCTATCAGGCCTGTTGAAGCGTTGCGTGATGAATAATTCATGGAATAAATACACATTGACTAAAATGAAACAACATAAGAGCATAAACTGTAAAGTTATATTGAGTCTTTCAAAAGGAAGAAAGGATATTTTGTCATGAAAATATTCGACTTGGATAACTGGCAGGAAATCTGGACTGCTCTGAAGAAAAACCCTGTGCGTACTTTCTTTACCGCATTCGGGGTCTTTTGGGGTATTTTCATGTTGGTACTCATGCTGGGTTCAGGAAAGGGTTTGCAAAATGCCGTTTATCAAGGATTTGGCGATTTTGCAACCAATAGCTTTTTTATGTGGACTCAAAAAACTTCCATGCCTTACGAAGGATTTAAACGTGGCCGGAGTTATAATTTTAACAATCGTGATATAGAAATCATCCGGAAAAATGTTCCTGAAGTAAAACTGCTCGCTCCCCGTCTCCAGGGCGGTGGTTTTCATGGCGCAAACAATGTTGTTTATGGTAAGGAAACCGGGGCTTTTAACATTTACGGTGATTATCCTGACTACATGAAAATTGACCCGGTTGATATAACTGCCGGACGGTTTGTAAACAGGAATGATTTGAGAAATTACAGAAAAGTAGCAGTTATCGGAAAGACTGTAATCAGCAATTTGTTTAAAAATGGTGAAAATCCCATGGGAAAATATATTAGGATCCAGGGAGTTTATTTTGAGGTCGTAGGAACTTTCAAGTCAAAGAAACAAGGTAACCAGGCCGAAAGCGAAGATAACAGCATCTTTCTCCCATTTACGAGCATGCAGAGAACCTTTAACTTCGGCGACAAGGTCTTTTGGTTTGCCATTACTTCACAGGATAACGTACCTGCATCCGTAACAGAAGCAAAGGTTTTGAAAGTGATGAAAAAAGCGCATCATATCAATCCCAAAGATAACCAGGCCATCGGCCATTTCAATGTTGAAAAAGAGTTCAATAAAATGAGAGGCCTGTTCATTGGAATTAACGGATTAGTTTGGATTGTGGGTGTAGGAACATTATTGGCCGGGATCATTGGTGTTTCCAACATCATGCTCATCATCGTCAAGGAGCGGACACGCGAAATTGGTGTGAAAAGGGCACTGGGAGCCACCCCTCTCAATATTATTTCCCAGATCATTTTGGAATCAGTTACTTTAACAGCAGTAGCGGGTTATACAGGTTTGGTAATTGGGGTTGCGTTGCTGTCACTTATAGATAAAGTGATGGTAAGCAGTGGGGCAAAATCACAATTTTTCCTGCACCCTGAAATCAGCTTCAACGTGGGCATTACGGCACTGCTTATTCTGATTGTGTCAGGTGTTTTTGCAGGGTTTTTTCCGGCCAAAAGAGCTGTGAGTATTAAGCCTGTAGATGCTTTGAGAGATGAGTAGAATTCATAAATTTCAATAAATAAAATAAGGGTCAAAAGACCCGAGCAAGGTGCCGGAGAATTGATAATCGGCCAAATTGAGAAATGACAAAACAATTATTAACAACAAAGTAAAATCAATTGTAAGATGAAAAAGTTTATTAGAATACTGGTAATCTTTCTGGTTTTGGGAGTATTTGGATATACGCTCTATTTCTTGTGGAATAAATCAAAGCAGAAACCGGTGGTTTACAAAACGGAAACTCCGGTTTATACCAACATCATCAATAAAACAGTAGCAACAGGTTCCGTTGTGCCGCGTAAAGAAGTGGAGATCAAGCCAGTAGTGTCCGGAATTGTTACTAATGTTTATGTTACGGAAGGTCAGAAGGTAAAAGAAGGCGATCTGATAGCAAAGATACGTTTGGTTCCTAATATGATTACATTGAACAATGCAAATTCAAGGGTAGATCAGGCAAAGATAAACCTCACCGATGCCAAACGGAACTATGACCGTGAATTAACTCTTTTCCAAAAAGGTGTTGTTGCCAAAGCCGATTTTGATTCTTTTCAGACAAAGTATGACATTGCTAAACAGGAACTTCAAGCTGCCAAAGACGATGTTGAACTGATTAAAGAAGGGCAGATTAAAAAGGAAGGATCTCCTACAAATACGTTGGTACGTTCCACCATTACCGGAATGGTGCTGACAGTCCCAATAAAAGCAGGAAGCCAAGTCATTGAAACCAATAACTTTAACGCAGGAACAACGTTGGCCACTGTTGCCGATATGGGCGACATGATCTTTAAAGGAAACATTGATGAAACAGAAGTGGGAAAAATTAAAGTGGGAATGCCGCTTATCCTGACCATTGGTGCTATTGATAATGACAAATTCGATGCAAACCTAACCAAAATTTCTCCGAAAGGAGTAGAAGATAATGGTGCCATCCAGTTTGAAATAGAAGCCAATGTCAAGCTACAGAAAGGATATTTTATCCGTTCGGGCTACAGTGCCAATGCAGATATTGTCTTAGGGCGTGCCGACCATGTTTTGGCAATTTCCGAAAGCCTGCTGCATTTCCAAAATGATACAAGTACCTATGTAGAAGTGGAAACGGCACCCCAGACTTTTAAAAAGCGGTTTATTAAAACGGGTCTCTCCGATGGAATTAATATTCAGATTCTTTCCGGGCTTACTAAAACCGATAAAATACAAGTTCCAAAATAGGAAAGGATTTTGTTACTTTGTAGTACAGCTTATCAAACAGCAATTTATTTTCATGTTGTCCAACAAAATCATATAAAATGAAAAAATTAACCTATTACCTTGTTGCCGTATTGATCTTCGGCAGCTTTTCTTTAAAGGCTCATGAAGGCATGTGGATTCCCATGCTTTTGCAGCAGAATTTTGCAGAGATGCAAAGAATGGGCCTGAAGCTTACCCCAGAGGAAATTTACAGCGTGAATCATTCCAGTCTCAAAGATGCAGTGGCCGGGCTTTCCAACAGTGCTGAACCACAGGGTTTTTTCTGTACTTCGGAAATTGTTTCCGATAAGGGGCTCTTGTTCACAAACCATCATTGCGGATTTGAGTTTCTCCAAAAACACAGCTCCGTTCAACACGATTACCTGAAAGATGGATTTTGGGCAATGAGTATGAAAGAAGAGCTCCCCAACCCCGGCCTGACTGCCTCTGTTTTGGATCATATGGCCGATGTTACTGATAGTATTATGCCGTTTTTAAGCGATACGCTTTCTGAAGTACAGCGTACGCAAAAGGTTACGAAAATTATTTCCAGGCTAAAGAAGGAAAATTCCGATAAGGGCAAATATAATGTTGTGATCAAACCATTTTTTAATGGTAACAAATATTATATGCTGGTTTACCTTGTATATAGAGATGTAAGACTTGTCGGTGCTCCCCCTTCATCCATTGGAAAATTTGGTGGCGACACTGACAACTGGATGTGGCCACGTCAGACTGGAGACTTTTCTATTTTCAGGATATATACTGCTCCAGATGGTTCTCCTGCGACCTATTCGAAGAATAATGTTCCGCTGAAACCAAAACATTTTCTACCCATTTCGCTAAATGGCGTCAAAGAAGGTGATTTTGCCATGGTTTGGGGTTTCCCTGGAAGAACCAATCGTTATATGACAGCTCCCGAGCTGGAATTCAGAATGGCTCATTATTATCCTCCGTTGATCAATGCTTTTGGTAAAAAACTGGAAGTTTGGAAAAAACACATGGATGCCAATTCAGGTGTACGTATTAAATACGCTTCCAATTATGCTATGATCGCAAATAGCTGGAAATATTTTATAGGTCAGACCAGAGGCGTAAAAAATCAGCATGTCGTTGCTGAGAAAAAGGCTTTTGATGCTAAATTCCAAAAGTGGGCTGATGAAAGCCCCGAAAGAAAAGCTAAATATGGAGATGTATTGAAAAAGATTTCTGATGTTTATGCAGGACAAAGTGCCAGCATCGAACCTCTGATCTATGTAAGTATCACTGGCCCTTCAGGAGCGGCAGTGATTGGCTTTGCCGGAGGCTATTCACATCTCAATGCGCTTCTCAAGCAATATAAAGGAGAAAAAAATAAACAGAACAAAGCACGAAAACTGAAAGAAATTGATCAGGTAGCTAAAGAAATGACCGGGAAATTAGATCAGAAATATAAAGACTACGATGAAGCTACTGATCAGGCTGTCTTTGCTGCCTTGACAAAAATGTATTTTGAGAAGGTTCCGGAAAACTTGCACCCGGCGTATTTGGATAAAATGGTGAAGAAATTCAAAAATAATTTCTCCGCCTTTGCTACTTATGTATTTGAGAAATCCAATTTCTCAACCAAAGAAAAAGCCAAAGCGTTTCTCTCCCATCCTAATTTGAAAAAACTCGAAAAAGATCCTGCCTTTATTTTAAGGAAGGAATATATGAACAAACTGATGAGCGCTTCACAAAGTTATCGTAAGGGTGCGGGTGAATTGGAAGCTGCTAAAAGACACCTTATGGCTGGTATTATGGCTATGGAACCCAACAAGGTTTTCTATCCTGACGCCAATTCAACGCTTCGTTATTCTTTTGGAAAAGTGGAAGGTTATAATCCAAGAGATGCTGTACATTACAAATTCCAGTCACATCTTTATGGCGTGATGCAGAAAGGACATGAATATCAGGGCAATCCGGAATTTATCGTTCCGAATAAACTCAAAGAAATTTTCAAGACAAAAGATTACGGCCCTTATGGCCAAAATGGTAAAATGGATACCGACTTTATCACGACCAATGATATTACAGGAGGAAACTCTGGTAGCCCGGTGATCAATGCTAATGGCGAACTGATCGGCCTTGCATTTGACGGCAACTGGGAAGCCATGAGCGGTGATATCAAATATCTGCCTAAGCTGCAACGTACCATCGTTGTTGATATCCGTTACATCTTGTTAGTTATTGATAAATATGCAGGCGACCACCGTTTGATCAATGAGTTGTCGTTGCATAAAACCACTCCTCTGCCTCAGGAAATGAAGCCACAACCCATGGCTCAACAATAGACGATTAAAAATTGATAGAGGTGAAAGAGGCTGTCGACATTTTGTTGACGGCCTCTTTTCTTTTTCAATTTTGAAAGACAGGATGGCTGATTGAAATTATTGTAAAGAGGGTTGCTTTATGACAGACAAACTAATTTTGAAACTCTATTCGTCGGAAAATTCCCTGAGCAGTTTTCTGTATTGCGAGAAAACACGGGCACGGGAAACAAATCCCAGATATTTTCCATTTTTAATAACCGGAAGGTTATAGTTTCCTGATTCCTGGAATTTCAGGGCAATTTCTTCCATCGATTCGCTGGGTTCCACAAGCGGTTCCGGCATGTACATCAATTCATCCACATGGATCTTATCGTAAAGTTCCGGCTTAAAGATGATGTTTCTAATATCATTCATAAAAATGATACCCTGGAAAGTGTTTTCTTCATCAACCACGGCTACCACGTTTCGTTCTGAATCCGAAAGTACTTTTACAAGATCGCCTAGCATTCCATCCTTATGAATGGTTTTAAAGTTAGTTTCAATCAGTTTATTGACGGTCATCATCTGCAAAACAGCTTTGTCTTTGTGGTGGGTCGTCAATTCCCCTTTGGCTGCAAGCCGTTTGGTGTAAATAGAGTGTTTTTCAAAAATACTGACTGTTAGATAAGAGAAAATAGCGGTGAAGATCAAAGGGGTAAATAAAGTGTAACCACCAGTAAACTCGGCGACCAGGAATATCCCCGTAAGGGGAGCATGCATAACGCCTGCCATAACACCGGCCATTCCTACCAGGGCGAAATTCTTTTCCGAAACACTGACAAAGGGCAACAGGTTGATCAACTTGGCAAAAAAGGCCCCGCTCACACCGCCCATGAACAATGAAGGAGCAAAAATACCTCCTACACCACCACTGGAACTGGTTGTTGCCATGGCAACAACTTTAAAGAGCATGATCAATCCCATGAATAACAATAAATTCCACACTTCACTTGACGCCGGGTAAAGGCTCCGGTTTACCAGGTCTACCGTCTCTCCATTCACAATCTGACGGAGAAACTCATATCCTTCACCATAAAGTGATGGAAGTGTAAAGATCATAATACCCAGCGCAACGGCACCAATCAAAACTTGTTCTGATTTGCGCTTGATCTTTGCCATTTTATCTTCGATATAAAAGGTTGTCCTGGTAAAATAAAGTGAACCCAAACCTGTAAAAATTCCCAAAAGAATGAAATAGGGAAGGTTTGTCATACGAAAAGCCTGGTCAATGTGAATGGAAAACAAAACACCGTTTCCCATAAAGATGTAAGCCATGGATGCGCCAGAAATGGCCGCAATAAGCAATGGGATCAAACTGGCCATGGTCAGGTCGATCATTAAAATTTCGAGGGAAAACACCACTGCGGCAATCGGAGCCTTAAAAATACCGGACAGGGCTCCGCTTGCACCAGCACCAACCAGAACAATCAGCGTCTTCCTGTTTACGTGAAACTTCCGTCCCAGATAGGAGCCTATAGCACTTCCTGTAAGTATAATGGGTGCTTCAAAACCCATAGATCCGCCAAAGGTTATGGTTAACAAACTAGCAACCATAGAAGAAAAAAGATTGTGGTTATGAATCCTGCCAAAACGTTTGGAAATGGCGTGAAGTACGATGCTTACTCCATGGTTAAGATGGTTGTCCTTTGCAACATACTTCGTAAAAAGGGTTGTTAAGGATAAACCAATTAGTGGAAGAATAAGATAAAGATAAGTTCCTTTACCGAAGTTAAAGTCCTGCGTAACCCAGCTGTGAGTATAAAAAGCGATATTTTTTAGTATGACGGCTGACAAACCGCCCCAGATTCCAACAACGACACTTATAAACAAAACCTTCGCATGCTGCTCAGGTTTAAGAACTTTCATGGAATATTTCTTTCTTAAATTTCCGTAGATAGACACCTCCGTTTGTGCTTTTAAAAATCGGTGCAAAAGTAGCGAAAATCTAATGTATCATACTCAAAATCAAATAATCTTTTTCAGTTCTAAATGATAGCCGGAACTTTTTGTGAAACGGTCTCATGCAAACGTTTCCGGCAATTTAAAAAAATGAAACAGGATAAAAAAGAGAATCAATCTTCGGAAAATTCTTTTAAAATCTGCCGGTAGTGGGAGAATACATTGGCACGGGAAACAAAGCCCACATACTTGCCTTTGTTGAGAACAACCAGGTTGTATTTGCCGGAATGCTGGAATTTTGCAGCCACGGTTTCCATGTCGTCACTGAGCTCCACAATGGAAGATGGATGAAACATCAAACTACGAACCGTGGTTGTTTCGTACAATTCGGGCTGAAACATAATGTGCCGTAACTGGTCCATAATGATGATCCCGAAGAAATTATTCTCATCATCCACCACAGGAAACAGGTTTCTTGAAGAATCAGCGATCACCTTCACGAGATCGCCCAACGTAGCATCCGAAGAGATGGTTTTAAAATTCCGTTCAATGAGATTCCCGATGCTCATCATGGAAAGCAGGGCCTTGTCTTTGTGGTGTGTTAGCATATCGCCACGCCCGGACAGCTGGATGGTATAGATAGACAACGGGCACATGAATTTTGTGAGCCCATATGAAACTGTGGATACGATCATAATAGGGAAAAGCAGAGAATAACCTCCAGTTATTTCCGCGATGAGAAAAATGGCTGTCAGCGGGGCATGAACCACTCCTGCAAGCAGTCCCGCCATCCCGACAAGGGCAAAATCGCTCACCGGTAAGTGGGCAAGCCCCAAAAAGTTCATGGTAAGCGCGAAAAATAACCCGGTCATAGTTCCAATAAACAAAGTTGGGGCAAACACGCCTCCAATGCCGCCGGCACGGAAAGTCAGCGATGTTGCTACAACTTTCAACAATATCAGGAAAAACAGCAGGGTAAGAGCAATTCCCTGGTTATCTTTTAAAGCATAGAAAATACTATTGTCGAAAATGAAATCCAGGTTTCCTTTTAAACCTGATTTGATGGCTCCATAACCTTCTCCGTAAAGCGAAGGAAGGAGAAAAATGAGAATTCCCAATGCGATTGCTCCAACCAGAAACTTAACGAACCATCCCGGAATTTTATCAAACAGTTTCCCAATTAAAACATATCCCTTGATGTAATATGCGGAGACCAGCGCAGCAAAAATACCAAACCCGAAAAAATAAATGGTTTCCCACAAGTTGAAACTGTACTGAACCTGAAAGGGATAGAGCAGGTCTTGTCCCAAAAAAGTATAGGAAACCAAAGCGGCTACAATAGATGCGAGTAAAAGCGGTACCATTGCCGTCATGGTCATGTCAAACAAAATGACTTCCAGGGCGAATACAATGGCTGCGATCGGAGCTTTAAAAATGGCTGACATGGCAGCAGCGGAAGCAAATCCCAGTACCGCAACCACTTGTTTGTAATTTAGCCCCAGTTTTTTTGCCAGAACCGATCCAATGGCTGCTCCGGTTACAACAGTTGGGCCTTCCAGCCCAACCGATCCTCCAAACCCTACCGTCAATGCACTGGTGATAATGGATGAATAAATATTATGAGTATGAATGATCCCGTGATTCCGGGAAATGGAATGCAATACATTTGGGATACCGTCACGCACAGGCCTTCTTAAGATGTATTTCACAAAGATTAAAACCAGTAGAATACCTGCTCCAGGATAGAGAACATATAGATAATTGGAATAGTTGATCTCAAAACCTCCCGTTAAAAGCCTGCGAATCAAAAATACGGCAGTTTTCATCAAAACGGCAACGAACCCGGCAAGGAAACCGACTACAATACTCAGGATGATCATCAACCGTTTGGAAGAAACCTTTCTGCTCATAATGAGCAGCCAGTCTGAGAAGCTTCTTTTTTTCTTTTTTTTCATTGCCAGAGGGCAAGTGTAAAAATAGTCAGTGTTTCAATATTTAAAACTGGTTTCTTTTGGATTTTCTGTTGATATTATTTTTAGAAGTCCTCCGGAAACTTATCGTGCCGACTGAAATTGTTTCAGAAAACGCAAATCGTTTTCAAAAAACAATCGCAGGTCGTTCACCTGATATTTAAGCATTGTAATACGTTCAATTCCCATTCCGAATGCAAAACCGGTGTATTTCTTGCTGTCGATATGACAAGCTTCCAATACATTGGGATCTACCATCCCGCAACCGAGAATTTCCACCCAACCGGTGTATTTGCAAATGTTGCAGCCTTCGCCGCCACAAATGTTACACGAAACATCCATTTCTGCCGATGGTTCCGTAAACGGAAAGTAAGAAGGGCGGAAACGGATTTTGGTATGTTCACCAAAAAGCTCTTTGGCAAAGTAGAATAAGGTTTGCTTCAGATCTTTGAAGGAAACATCTTTATCTACGTATAATCCTTCCACCTGGTGAAAAATACAATGAGCCCGGGCAGAAATGGCTTCATTACGGAAAACACGCCCTGGCGAAATGGTCCGGATAGGTGGTTGCGATTGTTCCATCACACGTACCTGAACCGAAGATGTATGTGTTCTCAAAGCGACATCCGGATCTTTTTCAATGAAAAATGTATCCTGCATGTCGCGCGCCGGGTGCTCTTCCGGAAAGTTCAAGGCTGTGAAATTGTGAAAATCGTCTTCAATTTCAGGACCTTCTGAAACGGAGAAACCAATTCTTGAAAAAATATCAATGATTTCATTTCGTACCAGCGACAACGGATGTCGGCCACCCAAAGGACTTTGTCCGGGAAGGCTCAGGTCCAGACCTGAAGTCCGGGCTTCCCCACCTTTGTCAAGGTTTTCTTTCAGCGCTACAATTTTTTCCTGAACGGCTATTTTGAGGTGATTTATCTCTTGCCCAACCTCTTTGCGATCTTCAGGTGGAACCGATTTAAAATCAGCGAAAAGCGAAGGAATAATTCCTTTCTTACCGAGATATTTTATGCGAAATTGCTCTAATTCTTCAATCTGCGTGGCGTTGAACGACTCAACTTCTTTTAAACTTTCAGCAATCTTATTCTTCATCACAATGCTTTTTCTCTTTATTATTCCAAAATACTTATGGTCATGGTAACCGGTTCAACGGGGTCATCATGGCTGTCGGTTTTCACAGCTGCAATTTTATCGAGCACATCAAAACCTTCGACAAGTTCTCCAAATACTGTGTATTCGCCATCGAGATGCGGTGCTCCGCCGATGGTTTCATACACCTGCTTTTGTTCCGGGGTGAAAACATGTCCGGTGTGTTTACTTACGGCATCAAGGTATGCAGGTGTAACACGTTCGCCCTGAACAATGTAAAATTGTGATCCGCTGGAACGCTTTTCAGGGTTTACATTATCGCCCATCCTGGCAGCAGCCAGGGCCCCTTTTTTATGAAAATGGCCGGCTCGAATTTCCGCAGGAATGGTATAACCCGGATCTGTTCGGCCATCTTTATTGCCTCCGCCCTGGATCATGAAATTCTTAATGACACGATGAAACGGTGAGCCGTTAAACCAGCCTTCTTTAATTAATTTGATAAAATTGTCGCGATACAACGGAGTGTCGTTATATAAAACGGCCGTCATATCGCCGAACTTAGTGTGAATAACAATCAATGTTTCCGGCTTTGAGTTTTGTGCCATGAGCGGGGTACTTAAAATTAAACATAAGATGACTAAAATGCGCTTCATACGAAGGTTAAATTCTTTTTCAAACGGCAAAATTAACAAAAAGAAACATATACCGACCTTTGGGCTTGTTGCAAAAACACAGCAGGAAAGGTTCTTAACTATTATTCAATCGCATATGCAATTAGGTTATGTTTTATACTTTTAAGAAAAGAATAAACGATAAATAATTAGAATCTATGTAATGATGCCTCACAACTGTTTATATGGTAAAACCTTGATCAGTGGAGAAAGAATAACATTATATTTGCCATAAAGAATTATTACATGCTCAATTTTGATTATTCAATCCTGCAATGCCCTATTACCCAAGAAAATCTAATATACCTTTCAAAGGATCAAGCTCTTGATGTAATAAAAAAAAATAGTTCAGATCTTTTTAAAGTTGAAAATATTTCAGGGGGATTTCTTAATGAAAGTGGGGCCTACTTTTATCCGGTTTTCTCAGATATTTTGCTTTTGTTATCAGTATATGCTTTATATGTAGGAGATGGGGATGATAAAAGAGGGGAAATGGCATTTGATAAAGAAAGAGTCTTTAAATACTATAATGAGATAAATTATGATATTAAAGATGAATTGAAAATATATGATGATGCTACTAAATGGGTTGATTTTAGGGATGTTTCTAGTGATTACATTAGAAATTCATTTACAAGGGCAAAAAGATATTTAAACACTCATGGTAAATATTTGTTAGATGTCGCTTCTGGATCGATTGGTTTTCAAGAGTATATAGAGCTATCAGAAAATTTTGACACCCGTATCTGTATTGATATTTCAGTGAAAGCGTTAATGCAGGCAAAGTATAATTACAGGAATAGAAAAGGTATTTATATTTGTGCTGATATCACTAGCTTACCATTAAAAGAAAGTGTATGTGATTCGGTATTGTGTCAACATACGCTGTATCATATCCCTAAAAATGAACAAAAAATTGCAATCGAAGAAATGTATAAAGTAACAAAATCTGGAGGAAAAATAGTTATTGTATACAGCCAATTCTATCATAGTTTATTGCTAAATATCAGTATATTACCAATTCAAATTTATAGGGTTGCCAGACATCTAGCGGGCAAAGCGTTTGTTAGGATATTTAATGGGAAACCCAGATTATATTTCTATCCTCATTCAATTAATTGGTTTAGAAAAACGTTTGATTTTAGTAACAAGATTGATATCTATTGTTGGCGGAGTGTAAATAAATATTTTCTTAAAATATATATTCACGAATGGTTGTTTGGAAGAGAGATTTTAAAATGGCTTAAAATTAGTGAGGAAAAGTATCCAAAATTCTGGGGGCGAATAGGAGAATATCCAATCATCCTTATTGAAAAATAAACGATAGGCTTATTATTAATTGATTAATAATCTTTAAACCTATAGTCTATAATAAGAGAAGAGGAAAGACGAAACTAATATTTT
>CAZPPK010000033.1:0-23078 GCA_964588415.1 uncultured Lentimicrobiaceae bacterium | reverse complement strand
AACTTATGATTAAGTAGCTGTTTTCACTAGCGTCCACTTAAACTTTTTCATTGGCTAAATTTAAAAAACGATAAAAAATCGCTGCTGATAATCAAATAGTTATATTTGAAATCTTTTATGAAAAACAAGAGATGACATAAACGTATTTTCAAATCGTCACGCATTTCAATTACAGCCAAACCACCAGCCAATAAGAGATTCAAAGGATGAATAATATTTTTAGTGGACACTAGTGAGCTGTTTTATAATGATAGTACTATAAAACCGTACGTCATTGCGATGAACTTAGGGATGGTTGATGGTAAGCGTGAAGAAGCAATCTCATTGATTACACCGAACTTTTGATTATGAGATTGCTTCGTCGTACATCATCGTAATGACACTCGATAAGATTTTAAGGTATTGTATGACTTAAAGTTGTAATATGTTGTCATTACAGGATGTGGGGCAATTCATTGGCCTTTTGCCTCAGGGTGACAAAAAAGGGCGTTTTGCAAAGGCCTCAGATTTTTAGATAGATATGTTGTAGAAACCGATTAAACTTCAAACAACTTTAGTTGCTTGTAATCCAGTTGACAATCTTTTTGTTATCAGGCCTTACCCACGGGTTGATGACATAATCAATTTTTCCATCCCTGCCTATAAGGTATTTCTGGAAATTCCATTTGACAACCGAGTTGGACTTGCCATTCAACTGTTTTTCAGTGAGCCATTTGTACAAAGGGGCCTTGTCGCTTCCTTTTACTGATATTTTAGACATCATGGGAAAACTGACGCCGTAGTTTAATCCGCCTGAGGCGGACAAGGGATTAATTCCCCGCCCCTTGGGGCGATTAATAATCTCCTTTTGATACCCCGCTGCTCTGCGGCGGGGGTAGTTCATTGTGCAGAATTTTTTGATTTCTTCATTGTT
Organism: uncultured Lentimicrobiaceae bacterium; assembly: GCA_964588415.1. Classification (GTDB taxonomy): domain Bacteria; phylum Bacteroidota; class Bacteroidia; order Bacteroidales; family F082; genus Sulfidibacterium. The sequence goes on along the minus strand of CAZPPK010000033.1, from coordinate 22,165 downwards.
GCCCGGCTCCTGATGTTTAAAATTATTGGCGGGAAATCCGACGATGACAAACCCATCGTCTTTGTACTTTTTATAAAGCTCTTCCAGCTGTTTGTATTGGGGCGTGAAACCACATTTTGAAGCCACATTTATAATCATGACTTTCTTGCCTTTTAGCTGGCTTAAAGGGAATTTGTGGCCGTTGATATCCTTTACCGTAAAGTCATATATACTGTTTTGTGAAAACATACTGAGCGTTATTAGAGTGAGTCCAAGAGTTAGAAAAAACTTTTTCATGATAATAAGTTTTAAGTTAGGACAAATGTGGTTATTTATAATTAAACTAAATAAGAAACTTGAAAATATCTTATTCAGATAATATATGGAGAATCAGCTATTTAATATTAAAGAATGATTTATTGATATTTGGTTGCCAGACAAAAAATCTGTCATTTCGAACTTTTAGGAAGCCAGTGTGCGGGCGTGAGAAATTCCTCCAATCTGGTTCAAGTCTTGGTAAAGAATTTTGGGTGGCAGACTTGGACTATTAGTAACCGGCACAAGTCGCTATCACACAGGCTATAGCAAAGGCTTGCGCCAGAGATAGCAAGGTATGAGATGGGTATTCAATTCAAGGCTTTTGGGGACGTAGAAATCTCCTGAGCGAGACCAGCTGCCCGGGGAATTCCAGACTACCGGATAGCAGGTCTTCTCATTGCAATCGTCGATATGACAGTTTTTATAGAAATGAAACCTTCGCCTGGAGAAGTCAGTCAGGCTTCGTCGCGTCATAACCTTATTTCTTATCAATCTTACCCCATCTTCTGATAAGTTCATCGATTTGCTTTTGGTAGTGAGAAAAGACCTCCATTTCACCTTGTACAGGCGTTGCATCAGCTCGTTGAACATCCGTTGCCATGCTTGTTAAACCACTGATTGTGAATGACAAATGCGGATGCCCGGTTCTTATTATGCTTGAAAGTGAATTTTTCGTTACAATGGAAAGATTTGCTTTGTCTTCCAGTCTGCCAATACGGTTATACAGAGCAACCGATTTGTTTAAAAGTGCATCCACATGCAATGCAAACCGGAGCTGTTTTACTAAATCATTTTCACTTACGTGAACCCTAGGATCTAATTTTATAATTAATGGCTGGGAATACTCTTTTCCGTTCACACTTAGCGTGACGGTATAGTGCCCGGGCAATACAAGAGGACCTTCAGGTAGGATAGGTGTGCCGTCTTTCCAGACTGCAGCGATGGAATAATGATATTCCAGGGCTGCAGGCCGCGGATAGCGGAGATTCCATACAAATCGGTGCATGCCTGCCGTGTTATAAAGATGTTCGTTTTCCCCAATCCACTCTTTTTCAAAATAGCGATGGGCAGGTAATTTTTTTACCTTTTCATGGCTCGAGAATTGTTTAACAATATTTCCAATAGAATCTTTTATGGTTAAGATAACCGGGCCTTGTGCGTTGCCTTTCAGCCAGTAATCTATGATGGCTCCTGCCGGGGGATTTTGTCCCAGTGGTGTTGAAGGAGGCCACGGTGTATCATGGTTTTCATTATTTCTGAGGCGCCAGGCTTGCGCCGGACTAAAAAGATGTACCGGTTCTTCCGAAATCTTTTGTGTTATTTCGCGTAACGGTTCCAGGTCGTCAAGTATCCAGATACCGCGTCCTTGTGTTCCGGCAATAAGATCGCCGTTGTGGACTACCAAATCGCGTACACTAGTTGTGGGGAAATTCAATGTAAGTGGCTGCCATTGAGCGCCATCGTTAAATGAAACATAGATACTTCGGTTCGTACTGGCATAGAGAAGTCCTTTCCTGACCGGGTCAGCTCTGACGATATTCAAATATTCATCGGAAGGAATTCCTTTGATGATGGTCTTCCATGTTTTCCCATCGTCAGTAGTCTTAATGATTAAGGGTTTGGATTCGCCAAGCCTGTGCAAATCAATTGAAACGTAAGCAACATGAGTTGAAAATGGCGAGGGCGCAATAGCATCAATCCTTCCCCAAAGCGGAACAGCCGGAGGCGTGACGTCATGCCAATGTTCACCTCCGTCTTTACTGAGCTGAATAATACCGTCGTCGGTACCGACCCAAATTACTTTTTGATCAATCGGTGATGGCGAAATACTATAAATTACGCCGTAGCCGATGGAACGGGCCTGGGCCGAATTTGGATTTTTTACTTTCCTGGCTCCGGGTTTTATGCCGCTGAGATCGGGGCTTATCATTTTCCAATGATCGCCGTTATCAAGAGATTGAAAAAGGTATTGGGCACCAAAATACAAAGGGTAAGGTTTTATATGAGAAAAAACTAACGGTGTAATCCACGTATAACGGTAGAGGACAGATGTAGGAAGTGCGCCATAACTGGATACAGGCCAAGGAGAAATTTCGGCTGACTGCCTGGTAATTTCGTTAAAACGTGATATTTTTCCGCCGAGACCACTGCCAAAAACCCAATTTGGATTCCCTGGTTTTGGAACATCATAGTCTCTCTCAGCTCCGCCCACAGGATGCCAGTCGCGTTCACTAATAACGCCATAAGGACCGCGGCTCAGAATTTCAACCGTGCCGTTGTCTTGCTGTCCGCTGTAAATCCGGTATGGAAACCGGTTATCTACTGCGATATGATAAAACTGACCCGTCGGTTGATTGTACCAGCTTGACCAGCTTTGACCATTATTTACCGTTATGGCAGTACCTTGATCGGACGCTGCTATCATGTGGGTCGTATCGGAGGGATTTATCCATAAGAAATGGTAATCATCTCCACCGGGCGAGCCTTTAAATACTGAAAAATGTTTGCCTCCGTCATCCGAGCGTTGAATAGAGCGGTCCATAACATAAACAATATCAGGATTCTTCGGGTTAACCGTAATGCGGCTAAAATAGGAATCTGCCAGCGCTGCATCGTGATTCACAAACTGCCAGCTTTTGCCCCCGTTGTCCGACCGGTAAATACCGCTGTTATTTTTGGTAGCCTGAATGGAAGCATAAACAATTAATCCTTTGCTGCCACGGGCAACACCAAGGCCGATTCGACTAAGATTACCCGACAGAAGCCCGTTTCCGGTAAGCTTTTCCCAATGGTTGCCTCCGTCCGTACTTTTGTAAATACCTGATCCCGGTCCGGTTTGTGGTAAAAAGTAGTCGAGCCAGGGGTGCATACGCATCTGCCACAGGGCAGCATAAATTATCGAAGGATGTTCCGGATCAAATGCCATATCTACAGCGCCGGTATTCTCATTCACAAAAAGGACATGTTCCCAGGTTTTCCCGCCGTTTGTAGTTAGAAAAATCCCACGTTCTGAGTTTGGACTGAATGCATTGCCCAGTGCCGCTACTAAAACACGATCAGGATTATGCGGATCTATCAAAATACGTCCTATATGCCGACTGTCTTTTAAACCCACATTTGTCCATGTTTTTCCTCTATTTTCAGATTTGTAGATGCCGTCTCCTGAAAGGATGTCGTAACGCAATGCCACTTGTCCTGTGCCTGCATAAATTATTTGGGGATTTGAAGGTGCAATGGCAAGTGCCCCGATAGAAGATGATTGTTGATGCTGCATTAAAGGCTGCCACGTCCTGCCCGCATCGTCAGTTTTCCAGATTCCGCCGCCTGCAGCGCCAAAGTAAAATGTGTTTGGTTCGCCGGGGATGCCCTCTGCCATGGTTGCCCAGCCGGCGCGAAAAGGTCCCACAAGCCGCCAATGCATGTCTGCATAAGTTCTTACCGGGATAGTTTGGGAAAGAATGGTTTTAAATGGTATGAATAAAAGGATTAAGGTAAGAGCCAATAGTAATATTGATATTTTATTCTTTGTCTGATATGACGTTGAACTTAGCCTGTTACTATAACCAAACGTGGTTTTCTGTTTCATGATATTCAGTTTCCTCATTTAAATAGTTTTTGGCGGTTGTATAAAGAAGATCCAAAAACATTTGAAATCTGTAGTTTTGTTCCCTTCTCTTTAAGAATATGAACAAGCAAAAGTATTATAAAAAAAGATATTTGCTCATGCTGGTCAGGATTTGTAATCCCGGACGTATGGGCGAAAGGATTTTAAATTCTGTTTTCTAAAACATTCGGATTGCACCCGTCACGCCCGGGGGGAAATCCGAATGAGCGTAAGGTGTTTTTTGATTTAAGAACAAGGAACACCGATTTTTGATTTGAGAAGTTTTGCCTCCTTCAAAAACTTGAACCAAAGCAAAATGTTGTACTAAATGACAATATCAATTATTGTTATGATGCTGAATATCATCCAGTACCATTCTTATCTCACCGTAGGAATATTCATCATCCAACTTATTTCTAAGCTCGGAAAGGCTTGAAAATTCGGTATCCTGAATGAGCCTTTTCAACTTTGTTGCTTTTTCAGGGGCCATGATTTCATCCAGTTTCAATTTCCCATTTAAAATAAAAGTAGCCAGGTGACCTTCGATGGTGCCGACGACCATCCCTCTTTCCTTCGCAATTTCATCAATACTCATGCTGCTCTTGAACATCTGGAAACTGATATCCCTGGTATCTTCTTTAGGTTGTTTTTTAGACGGACTTTTTTTTTGTGGGATCTCATGATTTTCTAGGCAATATAATTTGATAACATTGAGAATTTCATCTCCGTATTTTTGTACGCGGATTTTTCCCATCCCATAAACTTGAAGGATATCTTCCTCGTCCATGGGAAGTTTTTCGCACATATCGAGTAGGGATTTTTGGGTAAAAATTTGAAAATGTGCTACGTTTTCCTTTTGGGAAAGATCGTTACGCAGTTGCCTCAACATCGAAAATAGTTCAGGTCGCGGGCCTGTTGTTTTTTCTTTTGTGAGCGACCGGACGGGCTCTGGCCTTTGTAAGACGGATTTCGCACGGACTTCAAGATATTTCTTGGTATTGAAACCGTCTTTTAAACCGTTGAAGCAAAAAAGTTTTATGGAGAGCTGTTCCTCCAGTTTTTTTAGAGCCTGTCGAAGTGATTTTTTAAGTTCCTTATTATCTGTTGTGTAGCTGATTTCAGACAAGGGCCTAATAAGATATTCTTCTGTGTGATTTATGAAATAGGGGATGGCTTTTTTAAACCTTTCCTGAATTTCCGTTTGATTTTCAGGCTCTTCAGTTCCATTACTTAAACGTATGAGCTGATTTTGAAAGTTTTCGCCGATTTGAACCAGTGGCTGAATTCCCTTTTCTTTGATATCCTGTAGCAGACCTTTTATATTGCCTTGTATGGAACCTGAACTTTTGTCGACTACTTTTCTGCATTTGTAAACGAGTGGAAAAAAGGGCCTGTAGTTAAAAAGTTCGCGGATGAGCTCAAATTGGTAGTTTTTTTGAGATTGGCTCAGCCATTTCCGGTCAGGCTGATTATTCTCAACCTGCTGGGTAAAAGAAAGGACTTGCCCGTCCTGGATAATGGCACTCTTCCGTATCCGGCTTTTCAACACAATCCCTTCCAGGGTTTTACAGCGGCTCAAAGCCACATAAGTCTGGCCATGCGCAAAGGAGCCTGCCGCGTCGATAATCGCTTTATCAAAAGTCAGCCCCTGACTTTTATGGATGGTTATTGCCCATGCCAATCTGAGCGGTAATTGCGAAAAAGTGCCTTTCACGTGTTCGCGGATTTCTTTGGTCTTTTCGTCCAGAGAATAATTGATATTTTCCCAGGTTTCCACGCCGGTGTAGATATCCGAATCGTCTTGTGGACAGCGAACCATGACCACATCATCGTCAATCTCAACGATCTTTCCAATTTTCCCGTTAAAATATCTTTTTTCAGGGGAGCTGTCATTTTTAATAAACATCACCTGTGCGCCTACTTTAAGGTTCAGGACGGCATGGGTAGGGTAAGAGTATTCGGGAAAATCCCCGCCTGTTTCAGCTTCAAAAAAATAATTTTTGCCTTTGAGTTCAGACAGCTCTTTGTCATTGATTTTGTCAGCCCCTGAGTTGTGGGTGGTCAGCATAATATAACCATCATCGGAATCGGGTTTGAAGTATCTGTCGTAGCGGGAGTTCAGCGTCTCCAGGGATTGATCCGAAAGAGCAGCGTTTCTGATTTCATCTAAAATATTTATGAATTGCTCATTTTTCTGCCTGTAAATTTGTTTGAGCTCAATTCCCAAAGCTTTGGACTCTTGAAATGATTTGCTGCTAAAGAAAAACGGGGTATCATAATAAGGGGAAAGAAGTTGCCATTCGTTGGGCTTCACCACAGGTGCCAGTTGCTGCAAATCTCCGATCATCAAAATCTGAACGCCGCCAAATGCTTTGCTGTCATCCCGGTATTGCCTTAAAATATGATCGATACCATCGAGTAGATCGGCTCTTACCATACTGATTTCATCAATGATTAAAAGATCCAGTGAACGAATAATATCGATCTTTCTACTGTTGAATTTATTTTGAAAACGGGATTTCCCGGGTTTGTTTTTCGAGAAGTTTTCCTCCGACATCAATTGTGATGGCAGCACAGGTCCAAAAGGCATTTGAAAGAAGGAATGGATGGTGACGCCCTTGGCATTGATGGCTGCTACACCGGTAGGTGCCACAACAACCAGCCGCTTAAAAGATTTTTCCCGGACTTTATGTAAAAAAGTTGTTTTCCCGGTACCCGCTTTGCCGGTTAGAAACAAGTTTTGATTGGTTCTTTCAACAAAATTCCAGGCCAATTCAAGTTCGGGATTGTGCATGATAAATCAGGTTAAAAAGGGTTTATAGAGCAAATTTAATATAAAGTTTCATTATAATCCGGTTAATCTGTAATTTTCCCAATAATCTATGGTAAATGACTGATAATCAGGAAATATTTTTTATATTTAAAAGAGCACCATCCTAATCCTTTATCAAATGCAAATTTCATTATTGATCGTAATCTGGTACCCCTTTTGGTTTGCTTCCATAAGCACGACTTTTAATACGGAGTATTTTATACAAGTCAAGCATGCTGATCCTATGAATTCGAATTAATGAAACCATAACCGAAAAGCAACTTCTTCAGCTTCAATGTTAAAATTATTGGTTAAGAACTCAGAATACTGGTTTTTCTCATCCTGATAATGAAACTATATAAGAAATGGAAGAACTTTAGATAGAAATTGTTAGTGATTGAATATGAGTATTTTATGTTTTGTAACAAGATTTATTGTACTTTTGCCGCCCATTAAGAAAATTACATTTTAAATGATCACAATATCAAATCTGGGCATTCAGTTCGGGAAACGTATTCTATTTCAGGAAGTGAACTTGAATTTAACCAAGGGAAACTGTTACGGTGTTATTGGCGCCAATGGAGCAGGAAAATCTACATTAATAAAAATCATCAGCGGAGAAATAGAATCCACTCAAGGCACTGTAAGTCTGGGTTCGGGCGAAAGGTTGTCGGTTTTGAAACAGGATCACTCTGAATTTAATGAACTGTCTGTCATTGATACAGTGATGATGGGCCATGAAAAGCTTTGGCGAGTGATGCAGGAAAAAGATGTACTCTATTCCAAATCTGATTTTTCAGACGAAGATGGCTTAAAGCTTGCCGAGCTGGAAGGGTTGTTTGCGGATATGGATGGATGGAATGCAGAAAGTGATGCTGCCAGTCTGCTTAGCGGACTGGGATTTACTGAAGAACTACACTACAAATTAATGAAAGACCTGAATGGGAAGCAAAAGGTTAAGGTGTTGCTTGCCAGGGCTTTGTTTGGAAAACCTGAAAATTTGCTGCTTGACGAGCCAACCAATGACCTGGACCTGGAAACGGTGAACTGGCTGGAAAATTATCTGGCTCATTTTGAGAGTACTGTTGTGGTTGTGTCCCATGACCGGCACTTTTTAGATTCAATTTCAACCCATACTGTGGATATCGATTTTGGACGTATCCAGATGTTTGCCGGAAATTACTCTTTCTGGTATGAGTCGAGCCAACTGGCATTGCGCCAGCAACAGTCGATGAACAAAAAGGTGACGGAAAAGCGGAAAGAGTTGCAGGAGTTTATCGATCGCTTTAGCGCGAACGTAAAAAAATCCAAACAAGCAACAAGCCGGAAAAAAATGTTGGAGAAACTGAACATCGACGACATCAAACCTTCGAGCCGGAAATACCCTGCCATTATTTTTTCTCCGGAACGCGAAGCAGGAAACCAGATTCTGGAAGTGCGCGGAATGAGTAAGAAAGCCGAAAACGGTCGGTTTCTTTTTAAAGACGTTGATTTTAATGTAGATAAAGGAGATAAGATCGTTATTCTTTCACGAGACCCGTTGGCCATCACCACTTTTTTTGAGATGATCATGGGTAAGGCTTCTCCAGATACAGGCCATTACAAATGGGGACAGACCATTACAAATACTTATCTGCCCTTGGAAAATAATTCCTTTTTCAAAGCCAAATTAAATTTGCTGGAATGGATGGCGCTTGAATCGGAAGATACCACAGAGATTTATTTGCGTGGATTTCTTGGTCGAATGCTTTTTCCCGGCGAAGAAGTTTACAAAAAGGCAACAGTACTCTCCGGCGGGGAAAAGATGCGTTGCATGATCGCTCGTATGATGATGAAAAATGCCAATGTTTTGGTATTGGATACGCCCACCAACCATCTGGATTTGGAATCTATTCAGGCATTTAATGATACGCTTGTCAATTTTCCTGGCAACATTTTGTTTTCATCCCACGATCACACCTTTATCCAGTCAATTACTGACAGGATCATCGAAATTACTCCTAATGGCATGATTGATAAAAAGATGGAATATGACGATTATGTTTCCGATGAGAAAATTCATGCTTTAAGGGAACAGCTTTATTCTTAGGGTTATAAGGAATATTTTCAAGGCTTTCACCACAACAATTGCAGTAATGAGGGATATGCGTTTGGGTAATGTCCGGCGTTTCTACCATTTTCAGCGTATTACCTTTTCTCCCTTTTTGGCCACCTGGTTTTAATCCACTTGGCTCCCGAAGGCTTTTTCGCTTTGGACGGTTTTCATCTTTTGATGGTGGTATTGAACTATTATTGCTGTTCTTGGAGTGTTCGTATTTAGACAGCCGATGGCGTAAATCCGCATTTTCCCGGGTCAAATCATGAACCTTTTGTGTAAGTATATCGACCCTCCGGGTAAGTATTGCAACTAGTTTTCGCAGTTCTTTTACTTCTTCTGTCATACGACAAAAGTAGTACCCATAATAGCTAAAAACCAAATATTTTACCAGAAAATTATCATTTAACGGCCCACTAAATTGTTGACATCATGTGCTTTTCAGAAAATACCCCACGCAGAACTGACTATTTGAAACCACTTTTTAAACCGGGCCTAAATATTAAACTCTCAGAGGCTTAAAAAACCATGTGAAACAGAAAGTTCTAAACTAATCATATGATGTGTCGTTGATAACCCCTGATTTTTTTTATTTTTGATACTGATTAGTAACAAAAGAATTAATATTGTAACCAGGCTATGTAAAGAGCTGTCATGGAGTATAAAACAGCCGGACCCCTATGGAAATAGCACTCCTTAACTATTTTGTACAGGATGATGCATTGTATTCTACCTGTGATTTTAACCAGATGTTTGCAGAAAGGGATGTGATCATTTATGAAGTAGTGCGTGTCGAGAATGCTGCGCCGCTGTTTCTAGATGCTCATCTGAAGCGTTTTTACGAATCTGCCCGGCTTGAGGGAAGAGAAATCCCTGTCCCGCCGGAAGTAGTAAGGCAAAGCCTTAAAGTACTCATTAAAGAGAACATGCTATTTTTTGGAAATATCAAATTCCTTTACAGATGGAGTACCGCAGGAAGTCAACAATTTCTTGCGTGGGTAGTGCCCTTTTTCTATCCTGATCAGGAACAATACAAAAACGGGGTTTTGGTGGATGTTATGAAAGCGGAACGCCCCAATCCCAATTCCAAAAAAGTGATGATCAAGCTGATTGAGAAAGCCGATCAGCATATTGCAAAAAACAAATGCTTTGAAGTGGTTTACTTAAACAGGAAAAATGAAATTACAGAAGGAAGCCGTTCGAATATATTTTTTGTTCAGGATAAGCAGCTTGTAACACCGGAATTGCCCAGTGTACTTCCGGGCGTTACCCGGGCAGCCATTATCAAACTGGCACGCCAAAGCGGAATTACAGTTATGGAGAAAAAAATACATCTCACCGATTTGTCTGATTTTTCTTCCTGTTTTTTGTCGGGAACATCTCCTAAAATTTTACCTGTTGCCCGGTTGTACGACCAAATCTTTGATATGGAAAACAGCGTAATGGCTTTCCTTATGGATGCCTACAATAGTCTATGCAATATTGAGAAAAAAGAATTCGGTTGGTAACTTATAGTTTCCAGCCTGATTTCATTCAAATCTTCCTGCATTCAATGATATTTAGCAACATAATTTCATCATCAAACCACCATCATTTATTAACCTTATTTTAGCTTCAGATTAAAATGCATATAAATAGGAATTTGTATTTTTAACACCAAATTAAAGTTATGGTCAGAACGGGGCACAATTTTTCGGGACAGAAATATTTATTCTTTGTTTTTATATTTTTTTTCTCACTAAAGCTTTTCGGTCAGCATAAAATTCCTTCGGGCTTTTGCATGGATCAAAATGAAAAGGAGCTTGCGGAGGCGATCAATAAAATAAGAGTTGAACACGGAAAAAAGCCTGTTAAACTCTCTGTTTCTTTGACTTTTGTAGCAGAAACTCATGTGAAAGACCTTGAAGTCAACCACCCGGATACCAGCGTCTGCAATCTCTCCAGCTGGTCAAACAAGGGAAAATGGACTCCTGTTTGTTATAATCCTTACGTTGTGGACCGTAAAGCGATGTGGGATAAACCAAGGGAGCTAACGCCTTATCCTTACAACGGCTACGAATTGGTTGCATATATGGAAGGTGGAATCCACATGGATAGCCTGGCTATTTTATGGGATACACTTGCTGAGTCTTTGGATTTGATTACAACGGAAGGCATTTGGAATAAAAAGTCCTGGTTAGCCATGGGAGTTGGTATTTCAGGAAATTATGCATCGGTTTGGTTTGGACAAAGGGAAGATAGGAAAGGAGAACCCCGAATGTGTTCTTCAAAGAAGACTGCTGCAAAAGAGCGCGTAATTGCAAAAGAAAAACACCAAAAGCCCTTTTATTATATAATATCAGGAAGTTTTCCGAATATTAAAGATGCTGGAGAAGCCGTCAGACGGTTAAAAAAGAATGGTTTTTCAAATGCCGGAATTCTTGCCAACTCAAAAAGAATTAGGGTGTACCTGAATCGTTTCAACAAGATTAAAGATGCCCAGAAGGCCAGGAAGAAATTACCTTATTCCTATCGCAAAGCCTGGATACTCAAAGAGTAAAATATAATTTATCCTAAAATTGAATTTATCATTTTCAGTGATTATTTTGTTTAATATTGCCAGTAGTCAAACATTGCCAACAGAAGTAAAAGGTATTTGTAAATAAAGAAGAACTAACGGAATGAATGCGAATAAACCAAGAATTGTCAAAGACTTTGATAAACTTGATGTCGAAATTCAGGAACAGGTAAAATTGGCTTATCCGAGTGGGTTTCTACAGAATCTGGTTTCCTACACGGATAAAGATGGGAACAAAGTCAGTGCATTGCCGTTTGAGACAACCGATAAATATTATTTAGTCAGGATGTCAAAACAGGCCGCTATCGAACTCATTGAAGAAGATGATGATTACGATTCCGAAGGTTCGCTGAAAGAAGACATCAGACTTGATTATGAAGACAAGTATGGGGAACCCGATTTTATTGATGAGATCAAGGACGAACTGGATACCGATTCTGACGATGACCCAGATCTTTAAAAAATAACCTGAAAGGGTTCATCTCTGTTTACAAAACCTGTGCTTTTCCTGTTACACATTAAACCATTTTTGCAACTTCGGAAGATGATGGTTTCACATTTGTATATTGCTCAGTAGTTTTAAATGGGTATTCCGGATATTGGAAAACCGGCGACCATTCTTCCGTTTCGTTCAGGGAATAACCCCAGATACTTTGGTATTCGTTGCTATTCTGGCCCATTTTTTCAAGCTGGCGCAGATATTTTGAAATGGGTTTGGATTCAACAATGATCACATTGCCGCTTTTTTCAATTGCAGGGCTGTGGTTCCTTTTTGTATCGTAATTGAACCGGAGAATTCTTCTTCCATCATTGGTAATTCCAATAACACGAAAAGTATGACTTTTCCCAACGCCCGGAAGGTTCATTATATTCCGGTCAGTTGCAATAAATGGGATATCTTCAGTATTCCTGATACGTTCAATCCAGTCTTTCAGCGTCTGAGTCCTGGTATAGGCGTTTTGAATCATGGGAGCATATTTCTCCGGCAGGACTCCTAAATATTTCTCCTCTGCTTTCTCCTGGACCAGCCTTGCATTGGTGGCAAAATTGTGATAATTCTCCATAAATCCTTTTACCGAAAAGGTGTAATAGGTCAGAACTCCAAGGTCATTCAGTACTTTTCTCAGCTTGGCGGTATGCCCTCGCAGAGAAGCTGCTGTAGTAAACACCTGTTGATTGGTTACCAACCAGCCGGATTGCATGAGCTTTTGAATTCCATCTCTTGTTTCCGGTGTGATCTCTACTGCGGATTCAATATGAATCTGGATAATGAATTGTTCAATTCCAATTTTTATGGCTTTTTCCTTAAAGCTATGAAGGATCTTTACAAATTTATCTGTAATTCGCTGTGGAATATAAACAGGTAAACGTGTTCCTAAGCGAATCCTTATAATTTCAGCGTATTTCCTCCCTTTTTTTCGGCTAATATTTGCCTTTTGCTTCCGGAGCGCCATATTGTAAACGGCATCCAGAATATGGGTCATTGCGTTGTCGTTGTTCATGAAAGAATCGCCTCCCGTGATCAGTATATCTCTTAGATGAGAATCGTTTTCAAAATAACCCATCAACAATTCCATTTTCTTAGGCCACGTAGTTTTTTGCTTTAAGCTGTTCAGGTCAAATGTAAAAAGTCCTGATTGGAAATCAAACATACGCTGGCAGGAAACACAAAGGCCACCGCAGGCTCTTCCCGTGGTATCCGGAATTAAAATAGCGACTTCCGGATATCTTCTGTGTATATTATGAAAACCAGGTAGCAACCATCCCGCAGCATTGGGTTCCCCTTCTTGAACAAGATCTTCTTTTTCCCATGCTACAATGTTTCCGAAAGTACTGATCAGTTTTTGACTCGGAAAAATATAGTCACGGAGTACTTCTTCGGCTGCAGGAAAAGTTGGATTGATCTGTACACTTAAAAGTGAGAGATAGTGGGGCGTTACAAACAGCGGGATCCCTTTCTCACGAGCTGCGTATAACTTTTTCATAACATTTTCAGGAAGCGATTGATCCAAAAGGTAGTTTAAAATATCCGGTTTGCGGATGGCAAATGAAAGATGAAAGCGATAGTCGTTCCACCATTCTGAAACCTGCTTGTATTTTTCTTCCGGTGTGCTTCCCGAATGGAACTGGAACCGGTTGCTTTTTTGAATGCCTTGATCAATATTTAAAATTATTTTTCTGATGATCCGTTCTTTAGACTCTTTACGCCTTTTAATAATTCGCGGGTCAAGGCCCGAAGGATGACGTGTCATCCATTTCATAATTTTTTCACGGTCAGGAATATTCCTGTCGAGCTTTTTGTTCAGTTGCCTGAAAAGAAACAACAAATCCCAGAATAATTCTTCTTTTCCGCTTCCCTTTCCATAGCGTGCTGCCAGCCAGAGTTGCTTTATCGGGGAACTAATCGTTAACTCATTCGAATAATTAGGGTCTTCAACGATCATACCGTCATGATCCAGGTAATCCATTAACCTAATTGCAGCATAATCTTCCCATTTCAGTTTCAGATATTCATCATAGTCAGGATTTCGGTAATAATTGTACGCTGCTTCATGCTTTTCAAAATACTTCAGTACCCATTGTTTCAATTGATCTTTTGCTACATCATAGCTGTCAGATGTCCTGAAGATGATTTTTAAAAATGGATTTTCTTTCAAAATGATCTGAACAATTTTTAATGAACCCGGATTTAACCGTATCTGTTCTTGAAATGTTTGCATTAACGCTCCTTTTGCTATATAAATTTATTGATTATAGGTTTTCCGTAAAAGATAACAAAAATAGTTGAAAATATCAAATTAAGCTGATTTCATAATTATAAACCCCTTGTCTATGGTTGAAAGATGTTGTTTTTGCTGTTGAAAATTAATACGCTTTTTATTGGTTTTTAGTTGAATAAAACAGGATTTCTGAATCCAATAAAATTATTTTAAAAACCCATCAACAATGCCGTAAAATACATGTGAAAAAATAAACATTGATGAAAAAATTTTACATTTGCGGAGTTAAAAAATTATTTGCCAACCTTATAAATTTGATGGAAATGTACAGTAATTTGGAAAGCGTCCCCAGGGCTTATAACGAACCCGTAATGAGTTATAAACCAGGATCTCCTGAGCGGGCAGAAATCAAAGCCGTGCTCAAAAAAATGAAATCGGAAGAAATTGAAATCCCAATGGTAATTGGTGGAAAAAACGTGACCACTAATGAAAAAGTGGCTATTCATCCGCCTCATGAACTGAAACACACTTTGGGATATTATTATGAAGGAGGTGCCGAACACGTGGAAATGGCCATTGAAGCTGCTTTGAAAGCACGCGAAAAGTGGGCTTCTATGGCATGGGAGCAGAGAGCTGCTATCTTTTTGAGAGCTGCTGATTTGATCAGCGGTCCTTACAGGGCAAAGATCAATGCAGCTACCATGCTGGGGCAGTCAAAAAATATTTTCCAGGCTGAAATTGATGCAGCTTGCGAGCTTGCTGATTTCTTCCGTTTTAACGTCCAGTACATGACGGAAATTTATGGCCAGCAACCCGGATCTGCAAAAGGTATCTGGGACCGTCTGGAATATCGTCCTCTGGAAGGTTTTGTATATGCTTTAACACCATTCAACTTTACTTCTATTGCTGGCAACCTTCCCGGTGCACCGGCATTGATGGGTAATGTGGTGGTCTGGAAATGCTCTAAGACACAGGTTTATTCTGCCAAAGTCATCATGGATATTTTCCAGGAAGCTGGTGTCCCTGATGGAGTTGTCAACCTGGTATTTGTATCTGGACCTGTTGCCGGGAAAGCGGTTATGGAACATTCTGATTTTGCAGGCTTTCATTTTACGGGTTCAACCGGAGTATTTCAGCATATCTGGAAAACCATTGGTGCTAATATTGCCAAATACAAAACTTATCCGCGCATTGTCGGTGAAACAGGTGGTAAAGACTTTGTTATGGTTCACAAATCTGCAAAAGTGGATTCTGTGGTTACAGCTTTGGTGCGTGGAGCTTTCGAATTTCAGGGACAGAAATGTTCTGCAGCTTCACGTGCATACATTCCTACCAGCCTTTGGCCGGAAATTAAAACCAAACTGGTAGATCAGATTAATTCAATTAAAATGGGTAACCCGGAAGACTTTACCAATTTCATGAATGCTGTTATTGATGAAGCGTCTTTTGATAAACTTTCCATGTTCATCGATCAGGCAAAAAAAGATGCTGATGCAGAAATCGTTGTGGGTGGTGGTTATGACAAATCTGAAGGATATTTCATTCAGCCTACTGTAATTGTAGCCAAAGATCCGCATTATGTG
Source organism: uncultured Lentimicrobiaceae bacterium (assembly GCA_964588415.1). GTDB lineage: Bacteria > Bacteroidota > Bacteroidia > Bacteroidales > F082 > Sulfidibacterium. Next base: position 6,497 of record CAZPPK010000033.1, on the reverse strand, counting down.
ACTATGGAAGAAGAGCTCTTCGGACCGGTTCTGACTCTCTATGTTTATGATGATGACAAGTTTGAAGAAACCTTGGATATTTTGGATAGTACATCTCCTTACGCTCTGACAGGAGCCATTTTTGCACAAAGCCGTTGTGCTGTTGAAAAAGCTACCAAAAGACTTGTAAATGCTGCCGGGAACTTTTATGTAAATGACAAACCAACCGGAGCAGTGGTTGGTCAACAACCTTTTGGAGGTGCTCGTGCTTCAGGGACGAATGATAAAGCTGGTTCAAGTCTTAACCTGATCCGTTGGACAAGCCCACGGACCATCAAGGAGGCTTTTGTTCCCCCGACGGATTACCGCTATCCTTTTATGGATGAAGCTTAAAATTATCTGTTAATCATATTAAAGCCATCTCCCTTTCAGGAGATGGCTTTTTGTTTTTGTTTATCTTTGGCGACCCGAAAATTAAATTGAAAAGATATGGCAACAAAAGTAAATGTAACTTGGACGGATCAAATGGCTTTTGAAGCCAAAGTAAATGGATTCAGCATCGTTTTGGATGCTGATGAAAAAGTAGGAGGAAGAAATCTTGGACCCAGGCCTAAACCCTTAACACTGGTTTCCTTAGGCGGTTGCACCGGTATGGATGTGATCTCTATTCTTGGAAAAATGCGCGTAACACCAGATTTCTTTGATGTTGAAGTAGAAGGCCAACTTTCAGAAGAGCGCCCGAAATATTTTCAAACCATTCACATTAAATACATTTTCAAGGGGAAAGACCTTCCCATGGACAAACTGGAAAAAGCAGTGAGTCTTTCTCAGGATAGATATTGTGGCGTAAGTGCAATGTTGAAAGAATCATCAGAGTTGACTTACGAGATCGTGATCCTTGACTGATCCTATAATAGGATTCCAGTAATTTTTAAAACCTTGTATTGATTCAGGTAAGAATTCGTTTGATAATCCTGAGTTTGTGCGTGTATTTTTGTTGCGAAACGTTGAATATGCCTTCATGATCAATGGAATCAATGCGTACCGAGTTTGAAGCATGAATGATTTGTGTATTGTTCAGCAAAATGCCAACGTGAACGATTTGTTCTTCTTCATTCTCGAAAAAAGCGAGATCGGCGGCCCGTGCTTCATTAATGAAACTTATGGTTTTTCCAACTTCTGCCTGCTCTGAGCTGTCTCGTGGAGGCTGATAGCCACAGGTTTTGAAGATTAATTCGCTAAATCCTGAACAGTCGATGCCAAAATAGGAACGGCCACCCCATAAGTAAGGGATGCCAAGAAATTTTTGAGCCAGTAAAGCCAATTCTTCTTCTGACTTTTTCCCATGTTGAGTTTCCGGTTTTGCTTCAAAACTGTATTGAATTCCATCAATCTGAAATCCATTCTGATTAAAAAACGGTAGTCTGCTTCCGAAGCTTAGTAATACAGGACCTTCCGTGCTATTTACTTTTAGGTAAGGATCTACAAGGTAAACCGGAGTGTCTTTTTCCAGTGCATCATAAGTATCTTCATCAATCCATCGAATTTGATTAGAATCTGCCCATCCTTTATAACGATTGCCGCTGCTTTCAATAAGAAGCCAGTTATTAAGCCTGTCTATGATCTTTACTGTTTCGCCGAAAAGCAACTGATTAACCATCTGGCTCTTATCTGAAGGCTTTTCCCTTACGGGGATGACACTTAGAAGGCAAATTCCTGTTTCCATAATTTTTACTAAGTTTAATTAGCGCAATAAGTTTTACTATTTTTGTGGCTTAAATAAGATTTATGAAATCTTTTTTTTCAAAATTACAACAAAAATCACACGAGATTGTTCGCGTTCTAAGCTTTATTGTGGCTGTAGTGATCGTTGTTTTTCTAAGCCCACACGAGCTCATGTTCAAGTATGAATTTCGTATTGGTAAACCCTGGAACCATAAAGATCTATATGCTCCTTTTGACTTTTCTATTTATAAAACTCAGGATGCATTGGCTAAAGAAAAATCGGAAGCCATACAAAATGTTAAACCTTTTTTTCAATATGATGCCCAGACTACTAAAGAAGGACGTAGTATATTGATCAACGAATTCGGAACAAACTGGTCTGCAGTAAATAAGAATACAAATCATGCCATCAGTGCCCAGGATTCCATTACCTATCTTGATGCACTACTTTCAGTTTACGATCAGGTGGAAAAAGGAATTATCCGACTGAACCCGATCATTGAAGGGAGGGAGGGAAGTTTTCAGGTTAACCTGATCAAGGATAACCAGGTTAGATTGGTGAATCTTTCTCAGCTTTATTCTGTTAAAGAAGCCGACGATTATGCGCTGAAAAGCCTTCGTGAGCTGAACAGCCCCGACAGCGTTATGTTATATAATCTCATCAACAATTCACTGGTTCAGAATGTAATTTTCGATAAGAACAAAACCGACTTGGTGATCAATGAAATGTTGTCTTCTATTTCACCAACCATTGGTTTAGTGCAAAAAGGGGAACTCATCATTTCACAGGGAGAACTGGTTACTGCCCAAAAATATCAGGTTTTACTTTCCCTCAAGAAAGAATATGAACAGGAACTTGGAACCACTGAGGCGTGGAAATACGTTTTCGGTGGCAGCACTGTCTTGATTTTGCTGCTATTTTTTATTGAGTACATGTTTCTGCGAGCGTTTGTCCGCTCTATTTTCGATGAACTTCGAAACCTTCATTTGTTGCTGGGAACACAGGTAGTCCTTTTGGCATTGTCATTTTTGATCTTTAGTAATTACCCAACTTGGAGTTATCTGATTCCGTACGCGTTGTTGCCCGTTATTGTGGCAACATTCCTGGAAAGGCGCGGTTCTCTGATCGTTTACTTGATTACCCTGATGATATTGGGCTTTTATGCCCCCAATAGTTTTGAATTTTTCTATACGCAATTTATTACGGGTTTTGTAGCTGTGTTGTCTGTGGGACAGCTTTCTAAACGCTGGCATATTTTAAGGGCTGCTTTGTTTGTTTTCCTGACATACATGATTGTCTATTTCAGTATGCTTTTGGTTCAGGAAGGCTCGTTTTCAAATATATCTATCCATTTTATTTCCATGTTGGGAGGCAGTTCTCTTCTAATCCTGCTGGCGTTCCCGATCATCTTTGTTTACGAAAAAATGTTTGGGATGATCACGCAACTGACATTGTTGGAGTTGTCTAATACCAATAATCCTTTGTTGAGGGACCTTGCGGAAAAAGCTCCTGGAACTTTCCAGCACTCTATGCAGGTTGCTAACCTTGCATCCGAGGTGCTTTATGTGATTGGCGGTGATGCCCTGCTGGCGCGTACCGGCTCATTGTATCACGACATTGGTAAAATGGAACACCCGTTGTATTTTGTTGAAAACCAACCGGCCGGATACAATCCACATGATGATCTGAGCTATGAAGAAAGCGCCAGGATCATTGTAGGGCATGTCCTTACCGGGATTGAGATGGCGCGTAAGGAACATCTTCCGGAACAAATTCTTGATTTTATCAGAACGCACCACGGAACGCGCCGGGTAGAATATTTCTACAGGCTCGAACGGAAACAGAATCCGGGTATGGAAGTTGATGAAACAGAATTCAGATATCATGGACCGGTTCCTTTCTCCCGGGAAACAGCAGTGGTTATGATGGCCGATTCCGTTGAAGCTGCATCAAGAAGTTTGGTGGCCCCCAACGAGCAAAAAATCAATGATTTGGTAGAATTGATCATCGGCTCTATGATGGAAACCCATCAGTTCAGCAATGCGCCCATCACCTTAAGGGAAATTACTATTGCAAAGAAGGTGCTGAAGCGGAAATTATTGAACATCCATCACGTCCGTATCGCTTATCCAGACTGATCTCTTTAAAGTGTGTGGAATTTCAGGCTTTCAAGGTAAGATTTGCCCTCATTTCCCAAATTAAAAAGAAGGTCCAGAATGCTCAGGTTTGGGATAAAACCTTTTCGATCAGAAAATACTTGAATGTAAGAAGGGAAATCAATTGCTAAATGATCTTTTTTTGGACTGATCTCATTCCGTAAATCAATAACCCATTCAGGATTTTTCTCAAATTGTTCTGTCAAAATGATTTTTGGTTTGATGCCGATCAAATCCGATAGCCTGAAAATAAGTTGCAGATTCAATTCAAAAAGGCTCTCATAATTTCCTGAAAGAAAATCCTTTAATTCATCCTTGTAATAAAGATAAAAAGGAGACGATTCGTAAGCAGATTGAATGGCACGCCAGTGTTTGAGATGCCACTTGTCCTGATTTCTAATCTGGACTTTGTTGGTAGGAGTGTGATTTCCCAAAGGTTTGGTTACCGGAATGGATAAGGGCATCAGCCCTTTTTCAGAAAAAATTTCACAACGGTTTCTATAGGATTGTTTTCTGTAAGTTTCATGTTGTTCAATGATGACCGGAAATCTGGAAAGTAACGCAAAATAATCAATAGTTGGGAAATAGGCAGTGGAAAGAAGTACGGGTTTTATGTCCTTTAGCATGGCACAAAATAAAGGGAAGTATTGTTGTTTTCCAAACAATAGTCATCGAACTTTCAACGAAATTTATAAAAAAAAGGCTGCAAGTCAATCTTGCAGCCTTTTTAAATATTAATTAAACCTTATTTGATTTCTTGTTTTAACTTCAGTAAAACATCGTCGATGGCCTGGATCAAGGTTTCTTTGGGCAAAGCGCCTACTGCCATTTGCGGTTGTCCTTCCGAAGGGCAGAACAGCATCGAAGGAATGCTCCGGATTCCAAATGCAGAAGCCAAGTCCACTTCCTGTTCAGTGTTTACTTTGTAAATATTGATTTTCCCTTCATAAACTTTGGAAAGTTCTTCGAGAATAGGAGCAACTATTTTACAAGGCTGGCACCAGTCGGCGTAAAAGTCAATGATACAAGGCAATTTACCTTCAAACTGCCAGTCTTTGTTTTGCTCGTAGTTGAATACTTTTTCGAAAAAAGTGTCTTTTGTTAAATGTTCCATTTTAATAATGTCTCTATTGATTTGAAATTATTTAGTTACCTGTTTGTTGTTGAGCAAGTGCTCACGGATGATATTAATATAAGTGTCATGTGGCAACAATCCCACTTGCATCATGGGTTTTCCTTTTTCAGGGATAAACAGCACTGCCGGGATACTCTGAATTCTGAACACGGCAGCCAATTTTTGCTCTTTGTCAACATTCACTTTATAAAATCTGACTTTGCCATTATAAGTTTTGGCCATTTCGTCCATAATAGGGGCTACCCTTTTGCAAGGACCGCACCAATCGGCATAAAAATCAATAACACAAGGCTCGGTTCCTTCGTAAATCCATTCCTTTGGGTTCTTTTCAAAATTCCAGACTTTCTTCAGAAAGTCATTGTAGATCAATTGTTCAGGGGCTGCTTCGGCGGCCTTTACTTCTGTTTTTTTTGTAGTTGACTGACCTCTCTCCTGATTGCCTTTCATGTTGCTACAGCCTAAAAAGAGCAGACTGGCAGACAAGGCTATAATGAAACTGATTTTTTTCATGAGGTGATTGTTGTATGATTCAATTTTTAAGCGGCAAAGATAAAAATTATTTCTCCATAGCGCTTAAATAACACTAAAATTTTATTTTTGCAACTTCAAAGGTAATACAAACTGATAATTTCTGTAATACACAAAGAAAATGGAAGATGAAGTAAGGGCAGAAATAAAGCGGTTTTCGAAGCGTTTTGCAGATGTTGAAAGTTGTCTTCAATTTCTGGAACAGGTAAAATGGGGCAATGGCTTTATCTGCCCGAAGTGCGGGCATACTAACTATTGCAAAGGAACCACTCATCATTCAAGGCGTTGTACGCGCTGTAAAAAGGAAATTTCTCCTATGGCCAATACGTTGTTTCATCATTGTAAAATTCCTTTGGCGACAGCATTTAAAATGGCTTATCTTACCTGTAAATTTCCCGATATTTCTTCATACGCCATGAACAGGGAATTTAATGTACGGCGCATGACCTGTTACCATTTTCAGTGTAAAGTAAGAGCCTGCCTTGATGATGGGAAGCATGATGTCTTTGTAAAAGCGCTGGTAACATCTTTATCTTCCGGAGCGGATGGCTTTCATAGCGATACGATCGATCAGCCCGGGTGCAATCAGCTTTAGCCACATCCCCATTTTACCACGAAACGTCATCACAACTTCTCTCTTTCTGGAAGCGATGGCCGGTATCATCAGGCTGGCACATCTTTCCACGCTCATTACTTCATTTTCCTTAACCGGGCTTTCACCGAGCGGTTTTCCGTCGCCGCCTAATGCACGTTGTCTAACTTCTGACGAAACAAATCCGGGATAGATCATAGTTACGCTGATTCCTGATTCTTTTAATTCCACACGAAGTGCATCAAAGAATCCTGCCATAGCATGTTTGCTGGCACCATAACCGCTTCTTGTGGGAATACCTGCTTTTCCCGTAAGGCTGGAAACTCCTACTAGGCGGCCGCGATTTTCTTTGAGATAGGGCAAGGCATAATGAGTACAGTA
>CAZPPK010000032.1:0-23467 GCA_964588415.1 uncultured Lentimicrobiaceae bacterium | reverse complement strand
GCCCTCTTTTAGAGGGCTAAGGATACCCCGTCCGCTTGCGGCGGGGTAGTTCATTCCAGATTTTATATTTGGATTTATATGATTCAACTTATCGTGCTGGTTCAATAGGCTTTGATTATTGTTCCCTTTGGAAAATGGACTCACTTTTTGTGTCGTTCTTTTGCCATGTATTCTCATGAAATTATTCAGCCGACTTGAGAATCGGGTTGTTATTTGGTTCATTAGACCCGGCACTTTTCACTGTGCCGGGTTTTTTAGTTTCCTGAATAAAACAGTGCTATTCCGCTAATAATATGCTTCACAGCAAAATAGAGCTAACCTTCTTTTAATCAATGAAGTAATTTATTCCCAATATAAATAGAGCCTTTAATCATCAATGAATCAAAATAATAGATAATATGTGATATTTATCACAATATTGAGTGATGTAAATAATAGCCAGAAAATCAGCCATAAAGGGATTTATTTGTAAAGCATTCAAATAGTTATCTTTTTATATATGTTCTGTAAATTCATCATATTTTTGCACTTGCATACATACCGATCGTATAATATATATTATAATATTGATAGAATAAAAATATAGCCGGATGAAAACAAGAAGGGAATTCATTAAAATTTCAACTGTCACCGCCGGAGCCACAGCTTTGAGCTTGCATGCCCTTGACCTGAAAGGGCTAAACTGGCTTCAGCCCGATTCTTCCAACGAACCGGCGAGTGATGAAGATATGACTCCTTATCCAACGTATTGCGAGGTTTGTTTCTGGAAATGTGCTGCTTGGACTTACGTGGATAAAAAGGGAAAGATCAGAAAAATCATTGGTAATGAAAATGACCCGCACAGCAAGGGCCGTATGTGTCCGAGAGGTACCGGGGGAATAGGAATGTATTATGATAACGACCGTTTAAAGACCCCTTTGATCCGTGAGACAAAGGCAGACGGTTCTCAGTATTTCAGGAAAGCCACCTGGGATGAGGCTTTGGATAAGGTTGCTAATAAGATGAAAGAAGTCGCGCAAAAGTATGGCCCTGAATCTTTTGGCCTTTTTAACCATGGTACGCCCGGAGATCATTTAGATCACCTGATGCGTGCTTATGGCTCTGAGTCCAATGCAGAACCTGCTTATGCTAATTGCCGTGGCCCGCGCTCGGCAGCCTATTATGCAACTTTCGGAGCATTTATCGGTTCTCCTGAGTGTACAGACATCCGGGATACTCGCTGTTTGGTGCTGATCGGTTCTCATATCGGTGAAAACATGCACAATACTCAGGTTCAGGAGATGTCTGAAGCGATCGACCAGAAAGCAACTATTATCACTGTAGACCCCAGGTTTAGTACTGCTGCCAGTAAATCAAATTACTGGCTTCCCATTAAACCTTCTACCGATTTGGCGTTGCTCCTGGCCTGGATACATGTACTGATCTATGAAGATATTTATAACAAAGATTTTGTCAAGAAATATACTTTCGGATTCGATCAGTTGAAAGCCCATGTAAAAGACATGACTCCTGAATGGGCTTATGGTATCACTACTATTGAGCCCGATATGATTAGAAAAACAGCCAGAGAAATGGCTGGCGCTGCCCCGGCAGTTGTTGTTCATCCCGGAAGACATACTGTTTGGTATGGCGATGATAGCCAAAGGGAAAGGGCAATGGCTATTCTAACTGCCCTTTTGGGCGGCTGGGGAAAGCGGGGAAGCTTGTATCTTCCTGAAGCGCTTCATCTTCCTCAATATCCTCAACCTGAATACCCAAAACCAAAATGGGGATGGAAAGACATTCCGGAAGGGAAATTTCCCTTGGCAACCATGGGTATTACCTCCGAAATTCTGAAGGCTTCTATTCCAAGATATAATTATAAACATCAATTAAAGGCATGGTTCGTAGGAGGTACGAACCTGCCAATTTCAATGCCTGATAAGAAACTCTTCAAAGAAGCCAGTGATGCGGTTGAATTTATTGCTGTTATGGATACCATGCCAATGGAAGTGACAGGTTACGCAGATGTCATTCTTCCGGAAGCTACTTATCTTGAACGTTATGATGTCCTCAGGGCTGCTCAAAATCGACTCCCGAACGTCGCATTGCGGATGCCCGCCGTGAAACCACGCTTTGATACTAAACCCGCCTGGTGGATTACCAAACAGATTGGTGAGCGCTTAGGTCTTCATGCTTATTTCAACTATGATGATTATTCAGAACTTATTGATTGGCAGCTTAAGAAAGTTGGAACGTCATTGGAAGAAATGAAAAAAATTGGTGTTAAAACATTTCCACGTCAAAGTGGGTCGTTGTACATCGGTGATGGCGAAGACTTCCAGTTTAATACAAACTCAGGAAAAATTGAGCTCTATTCGACCGATTTTGCTGATGCTGGTTTTGATGCATTGCCGGTTTTTAAAGCACATCCTGAACCACCGCAGAATTATTACCGCCTGATTTACGGAAGGGCACCGATGCATACATTTTCGAGAACCACGAACAATCATTTTCTGTGGGATTTGATGAAGGAAAACAGTGTCTGGGTGAACCCGCAGATTGCTTCTTTGTGGGGGCTGAAAAACGACGAGAAAGTATGGCTTAAAAACCAGGATGGAGCGATCACATCATTTCCTGTTAAAGTAAGAATTACAGAAAGAGTAAGGTGGGATTCGGTTTATATGGTTCACGGCTTCGGACATAGTGATAAGAAGCTTACCCGTGCTTATGGAATGGGTGCCAGTGATGAAGAAATGATTACCCAGGTAGCCATTGACCCTGTTATGGGTGGAAATGGTATGAGGGGTAATTTCATAACATTTATTAAAGAAAATCCCGAAACTAAAGATAAGGAGGATAAAGCATGAGATATGCAATGGCTATCGATACAAAAAAATGTGTAGGCTGTGCAGACTGTGTAGTAGCATGCCAAACGGAGAATAATGTACCTCATGGTTATTGCCGCGACTGGATTGTGGAAAATGTCGAAGGGACTTATCCAAACCTGGACATGCATTTCATGTCGGAAAGGTGTAATCAATGTGAAAATGCCCCATGTGTAAGATGTTGCCCGACGGGGGCCAGTCACATAGTTGAAGGAGGAATTGTGCTGGTTGCCGAAGATGATTGTATCGGATGCGGTGCCTGTATTGAGGCATGCCCTTATGATGCAAGATACGTTCATCCTGAAGGTTATGTAGATAAATGTACCTTTTGTATTCAGAGAATTGATAAAGGACAAAATCCGGCTTGCGTTGAAGTTTGTCCGACGCATTGCCTGCATTTTGGCGATTTAGACAATCCCAATAGTGAAGTTTCCAAAGCCCTGAAGGACAGGAGCTGGTATGTGCTGGCACCGGAAGCCGGAACCAAACCTCAGTTGTATTTTCTTAGGTAAGAACTTTTAAAAACTTTAAAAAATGAATGAAGAATTAATCGTAAGTGGCAAACATATTCCTGAGATTTACCCGGTTTTACACATCTGGCATTGGGAAATTGCACTTTATCTCTTTCTGGGAGGGCTGGCCGGAGGTATCATTTTCTTCGCTGCTTATTTTGTGATTACCGGTAAACAAAAGGAAATGCCGACTGCTGTTAAGTGGGCTTCTTTTATTGCCCCGCTTGCCTTAATCGTTGGATTATCATCTCTTTTCTATGATTTGCACCATAAACTGTATTTCTGGCGTTTATATACAACTGTCCGTTTTACATCTCCGATGTCATGGGGTGCTTGGACTTTGTTGATCATCACACCGTTATCTATCATTTGGACGGCCAGTTATATGAAAGAAATGTTTCCGGGCTGGGACTGGAAATTTAATTTTCTTAACCGGTTTGAAAAATGGGTCAATAAGAAGCGAGTTCCATTCGCCTGGGTGATGCTGTTTTTATCCATTATCGTTGCCGTTTATACGGGAATATTACTGTCCGCTTTCAATGCCAGGCCTTTATGGAACGTGTCAATCCTCGGTCCGCTGTTTTTGGTTTCCGGATTTTCGACTGGGCTTGCAGCCATCATGTGGATGAGCAATGATGAACACGAAAAAAAGGTTTTAAGCAGGATTGACATATTCTTTATCCTAACAGAATTATTCTTAATTGTACATCTTTTCATGGGCTTTATGGCTGGAACCGCAGTGAAATTGGAAGCGTTTCACTTATTCATTGGTGGCCAGTTTACACTGTCGTTTTGGATATTTGTGGTACTGCTTGGACTAATCTTCCCGGTTACCCTCGAGATTTTAGAATTGAGAGGTTTCCATGTACCTAAATGGGTTCCCCCGTTTTTGATCCTGTTTGGAGGTCTCATGTTGCGTTTTGTGATGGTAGATGCTGGTCAGATTACAAGATTCTTATTTTGATAAGTAACAAAAACTAAAAAAATGAATACACAACGATTGCAAGATTCCGAGACGCATTATATTAATCCATACCTAGGTGGTGTATTACTTGGATTATTGATGATCATAACGATTTTTATTTCCGGGCGCGAGCTGGGTATTAGTGGGGCGGTAAAGGATACTGTGGTTGCATCTGCTGAAATTATCAGCCCAACTGCAGCAAAAGAACATCCGTATTATAAAAAGTTTCTAAAAAATAACCATTCCCCTATGGATACCTGGTTGGTATATGAAGTGCTGGGCGTATTCCTCGGAGGGCTAATATCAGGAATAATTTTTGGAAGGGTAAAAAAACCATTTGTGGAACACGGTCCCCGTATTACTTCAAAAAAACGGATCATCTATGCTTTGATTGGGGGAATAATATGGGGGTTTGGTACCCGGTTGGGTCGTGGTTGCACCAGTGGTGCTGCCCTGAGTGGAAGCTCTACTTTTTCTTTTGGAGGTGTGATGGTGATGCTGCTTATTTTTTCCTCAGCATACCTCGTTGCCTACTTTTTTAGAAAATTATGGACATAACAGATATTATAAACTAAAAATATAAGAAAATGGGACCTTTATTTCCTAATGGGATTATTTCCGGTAATTGGAACCTTGTCATTGCCGTTTTTATTGGAATAGGCTTCGGATTTTTATTAGAAGCCTCCGGATTTTCCTCCTCGAGGAATCTTTCCGGTGTTTTTTATGGATACAATTTTGTAGTACTGCGCGTGTTTCTTACCGCAGTCATTGTCTCAATGGTTGGGCTGCTTTATTTTAGCTATTTTGGATGGCTCAACCTTTCCCAAATATTCATTTTACCTACATACCTTCCCTCTATGATTCTCGGAGGTGTAATCATGGGTATAGGTTTTATAATCGGTGGCTTTTGCCCGGGTACAAGTATCGTTGCTATCACAATTGGTAAACTTGATGCGTTAGTCTTTGCCGTTGGTCTTTTTATCGGAATTTTTATTTTTGCAGAAGGGTTTCCTTTCTTGAAAGGCTTCTACCTGAGCGGGTATTTGGGCCATGTTACCTTAATGGATGTAACCGGTATTAGCGCTTCCTGGTGGGCACTTGGTTTTACCGTCATTGCTTTGGCAGCTTTTTGGTTTTCTGCCATCATAGAAAAACGCGTCAGAAAAAAAATAACAAAATATAAATTCTAATTATTATGAACAGGAATTATTTTATTCTTACTTTCATAATGCTTCTTTTGGCCGCAGGTACTTTATTTCTCCATAATAAGCCCGTGAAACAATCTGTTTCTCCAAAAGAGTTGCTATGGGATATTATTCAGCCTACGCGATACATGAGCACTGACCAGGTTGCGAAACTGATTATTCAGAAAAACCCGACTCTCGAACTCATTGATGTACGTTCTCCAAAAGAGTATGATAAATTTTCGCTACCCAATGCTATAAACGTTCCGTTGGATAGCCTTGCCAGCAGTTTAAGTTTGCAGTATTTCGGAATTCCCGGAACCAAAGTGATTTTATTTTCCAATGACGATATTCTTTCCGATCAGGCTTGGGTTTTGTTACGCCGGCAGGGGTTTAAGAGTACCTATGTGATGAAGAATGGTCTGAACGGCTGGATCAATACGATTATTAAACCGCAGGCGCCCGAGGAGACTGCTCCTGAGGCTGTCGTTGAAACGTATCATTTCCGTGAAGGAGCGCGGCTTTATTTTACCGGTGCCAAAGTCAAAGCAGCGGTGAGCGGGAAGCCTAAAATCATTGTCAGGAGAAGGAAAAAGGCAGCTGTAGTATCCGGGGGCTGTTAATTTTTTGAAAGATTTCAATTTTGAATTAAACATTTGAAAATATGCATGTACATGAGCTGAATCCCAAAAAGACCCTTGCTGTCCTCATCATCTTTGTTGTGGTAATACTAATCGGTTTCTTCACCATGAAAAAACCCTTGATTTCATATCAATTAAATATGAAACAGAGTGTGCAGATACTTCAGGATACCAACTCTTACTTTTACCCGTATCAACTGGTTGATTTTATCAATCATAAAGACAAAAATATTGTGTTGATTGATATCCGGAACAAGTTTGTATATGGCCGGGGGCATATTCCTGGTTCTGAGAATATTTCGGCAATAGGTCTCACGAAGGAGAAAAATTTTGATCGTCTTAAGGAGTTTAAGCAAAATGGCATCACCGTGGTATTGTATGGAAAAGATCAGCGGCAGGCCAACGGACCATCAATGCTTTTCCACGAAATAGGCTTTAACAACGTGAAAGTCCTGTTGGGAGGTTACGATTATTATAAAGCCCACAAAAATGATCTTGCTGCCACAAAAAACGATAGTTCTTATATTAAAGGAATTGCCCGGTATGATTTTAGGCAGGTTGCGAAAAGTTCAGCTTCTTTGGGAAATAATTCAAACGAAAGTGTAAAGAAACCTGTAATCTTTCATCGTAGAAAAAAAGCTGCCGTAGTGGCAGGAGGCTGCTAATCTACCAGATTCTCTTTGTGGAGTTTATCCGCCTTTGTTAATACTGAGCAGTCGATCATTGTCAAGAATGGTTATTTTCTTGCCATCAATGTCTATGATGCCGTCTTTTCGAAACTCGGAAAGCGTGCGGATGGTGTTTTCGGTGGTAATGGAGATAAGCTCCCCAATTTCACGACGTGTTAGGTATAAGATAAATTCGTGTTTGTGATAAACCTGGGTAGCAAAAAATAAGAGTAAATGGGCTACCCGCCCTTTGACCTGCTTTTGAGACTGCTCAAATCGACTTTCAATAATTGCATCAGAAATCTGGCTCATTTTTTTCATGATCCGAAGGCTGAATGTGCCATTGGAACCTACCAGATATTTCAATACTTCAATGTCCACAAGGCAAACCAGTGTGTCTTCCAGGGCGGCAATGCTGTATTTGTATTCTTTTTCAGAAAAAATGCTGAGCAGGCTTACAAAATCTCCCGGGTGGTTAACGCTTAGGATGTGATCCTTATGATTAAAATCGGTTTTATAGAGTTTGACGAGCCCTTTTCTTAAATAAAGAAAAGAATCAATAGAATCGCCTTCCCGTTTTATTATTTCTCCCCGCTTAAAAAAGATCTCCTGGCGGCCCTCATTTACCAACTTATATTCGATATCATTGAGATCGCCGAACAAAAGATTCCTGTAAACGCATGTCCTGCAACTTACTATATCGTCTTTTATTTTCATTCTAAAATGTTAGAAATGTAAGAATAGCTGATTTATAGCATAACAAAAAACAAATGTAAACAAATATATGTATATATCTTTATAAAAATTTAAACCATCTTTTTTAACAAGATGGGGACAAAAATAAATAAATTTATGAAAAAGCTATTAATATTAGGTGCAGGAACGGCCGGAACAATGATGGCCAACAAAATGCGGAAAAAATTATCACGTGACGAATGGGATATTACCATCGTAGACCAGTTTAAAACCCACTATTATCAACCAGGGTTTTTATTTATTCCCTTTGGAATGTACACACGTGATGACGTGGTGAAACCCAAAAGCGATTTTTTCCCCATCGGTGTCAATGTGATTTATTCAAAAATTGAAAAAATTCAACCAGAGGAAAGCAAGGTTCTACTTTCTGACGGGGTTTCTTTAGGTTATGACTATATGATCATTGCCACAGGAACCCGGACTGCTCCCGAAGAGACTCCGGGTCTAAAAGACAAATTATGGCATAAGGAAATTTTTGATTTCTACACCATAGAAGGTGCAGTTGCCCTTGGAAATTTCTTTAAGACCTGGCAGGGCGGAGAGCTTGTAATTAACATTACCGAATTGCCTTATAAATGTCCTGTGGCTCCTTTGGAATTTGTCTTTTTTGCTGATGCTTTTTTCACAGAGAGAGGCCTTCGCAACAAGGTGAACATCACTTATGTTACGCCGCTTTCCGGGGCATTTACCAAACCACGTGCTACCAAAATGCTGGGCGAGTTGTTACAATCCAAGAACATTAATATCATACCTGATTTTAGCGTTTCTGAAGTTAACAACGATGAGAAGAAGATCATTGATTTTGCTGGAAAAGAAGTCAATTTCGATTGTCTCGTTACCATTCCTACCAACCTGGGAGACGAAATGATCGCCCGCAGCGGAATGGGAGATGATATGAATTTTGTCCCTACCGATAAAAATACTTTACAATCACGAGATTATCAAAATATTTTCGTGATTGGTGATGCCGCCAACCTGCCCACTTCAAAAGCCGGTTCTGTGGCTCATTTTGCTTCTGAGATTTTAGAAGAAAACCTGATGTGCGCCATAGAAGGAAGGCCTTATACTGCCAGTTTCGACGGGCATGCCAACTGCTACATTGAGACCGGGTTTGGCAAGGGAACACTCATCGATTTCAATTACGATACGGAACCTTTGCCGGGGTCATTTCCGTTCCCGGGAGTCGGTCCGTTTGGTCTGTTAAAAGTTACCCGCTCCAACCATTACGGGAAATTGATCTTCCGCTGGTTATACTGGCATATTCTACTGAAAGGCAAGGAAATGCCCATTAAATCAGAAATGCAAATGGCCGGAAAGCAGCTTTAAGCATCATATTAATTCATAAAAACTTAAAGCGATGAATGATAATAAAATGCAACAGCAAATTGATGATATGAACCGGAAACTTGACCGGGTACTGGAAGAAGTTACCGCACAGCGTGAAATGCGGCAAACAGCATCCGACCTGGTTGCTGACCTTTCTATCATCGGTAATGATATGTTTGGCGCTGCCGTTACGGAACTGGATGCTGCAGGTGTGGAAATCGATCCGGAAGCTGTCAAGGTATTGCTTCTGAAAATTGTGAGAAATATTGATTCCCTGAACGAAATGTTTGACACACTGGAAGCAGCCTTCGACCTGGTGAAAGATATTTCTCCCATCATCAGGCAAGCCGGACTGGATGGAGTAGATAAACTCCAAAAACTGGAAAGCAAAGGATATCTCGACTTCTTGAAGGAATCATCAAGGATTTTTGATAATATTGTAGAACATTTTTCGACTGAGGATGTCAGATTGTTGTCCGAAAACATTGTTTCTATTATGGAGACAGTTAAGAACCTGACACAGCCTGAAATGCTCAGCGCTATCAACAATGGATTGGTAGTTTATAAAAGTATGGATGTGGATAATATTCCGGAATATTCGCTCTTTAAAGCCTTCCGGGCTATGAATGCACCGGAGTTAAGAAAGGGATTGGGATTTATGATCACTTTCTTAAAGAATATTGCTTTGGAATCGGAGAAAAGGAATTAAATTTAATAATAATTAAAGTATCAATATTAAAATTTTAAAACTATGGCTACAAAAACTATTGCCGGAGTAAACATAGATGTAAACGAAGAAGGCTACATGACTGACGCATCGCAATGGACAAAAGAAATTGCAGGTGAAATTGCCAAAGAAGAAGGATTAGAATTGACTGATGAACACTTCATCGTGATTAATTTTATGAGAGAAAAAGTGGCTTCCGGAGAAGGGCTTACGATCCGTGGGATCAGTAAATCAGGTCTGGTTGATGCCAAGACTTTTTATCAATTGTTTCCCGGCGCTCCATTAAAGAAAGCAACTAAAATTGCAGGGATACCCAAACCGGTTTCCTGCATGTAATACAAAATTAAATACCATGGAAAAACCAGAAAAACAACCTTTGAAGAAAATAATGCTGATTTGTTCAAAGGCAAATCTTGAAGATGTGTATGCTGCTTTGGTAATGGCCAATGGTGCTGTTATGGAAGGTATCGAAACAAAACTGTTTTTTACCTTTTTCGGTCTGGATGCTATTACCAAAAAAAGAATGAACCATCTCCATACAGCAACGGTAGGTAACCCGGGAATGAGAATGCCTGGCGGATTGCCTTTCCCAACCTGGCTTGGAGGAGTCCCCGGTGTTGAAGCCGGCGTAACTTCTATGATGAAGAAGGGAATGGAGAAACTGGATATGCCTCCGGTGGACGAATTTCTTGAGCTTATCGATGCCGGCGGCGGCGAAATATATGCCTGCAAGTTGGCTGCCGATATGTTTAAGCTGAAAAAGGAAGACCTCCACGATTTGGTCAAAGCCATTATTACCGTTGGAGATCTTTACGCGATGTGCGATGGTGAAGGAACCCAGATCGTCTTTACCTGATCTTTGTTAAAATGTTGAAAAACCTCACCATGCGGTGAGGTTTTTTTTTACTTTTGACATCCTGATTATATGGAAAAGCAGACTACTAAAAACAAAGGCGAGAACAAGGAAAAGGTGATGTCGTTTTGGGATCATCTTGAAGAATTGAGAGGGCATATCATCCGTCCTCTTATTGCTGTTGTTATTTTGGCAATCGTCGCTTTCATGAACCGACACATCATTTTTGACAATATTATTTTAGCGCCAAGTACTTCGCACTTTATTACCTATCGGTTGTTGTGCAGACTGGGGGCTCTTATCCATGCACCATCATTGTGCGTGAAGGGCCTGGATCTCAAGATTATAAATATTAGCATGTCTGGTCAGTTTCTTACGCATATCTATATTTCGGTTGTAGCGGGTGCGATACTTGCTTTCCCCTATATTTTATGGGAAATCTGGCGGTTTGTTCAGCCGGCTATGCTTTCCAATGAGAAAAAGTATTCAAGAGGCGGTTTGGTGATTAGTACGCTTCTTTTTTTACTAGGAGTGGTTTTTAGTTATTTTCTCATTGTTCCCATCATGATTAATTTTTTGGGGACTTATTCTGTCAGCTCTGATGTGGCTAATCAGATTACACTGAGCTCCTATATCGGTACAATGCTTTCCATGATTGTGGCAGTAGGAATCGTGTTTGAACTTCCAATCCTGGTTTATTTTTTAACCCGCATCGGAGTGATAACCCCCCAGTTTTTAAAGAAGAACCGGAAATACATGGTCGTTATTTTATTGGCAGTTGCAGCAATTATCACACCACCGGATGTGTTCAGTCAGATGTTGGTCTTTATCCCGTTGGAAGTTCTTTATGAAGTCAGTATCCTGGTTTCCAAACGCGTTTATAAAAAAGCGCAGCGGCGTGCAGCAGAGTAGTCCGGATCACTTAAAGATTACCCTTGTAATTCCAGCTCCGCCTAAGGTTATCGGCGCATCTCCGAATTCTTTTACACGCTCAATGGTTCTCAAGTAATCTCTTACTACATCCCGTAAGATACCGTTTCCTTTTCCATGCAGAATACTGACTTCTTTTGTGTTAAGAAGCAGCGCATCATCAATATACCGACTAAGAATTTCTAATGTTTCATCAGCCCGTTTGCCACGAAGATCAAGCGACAAATGAAATTCAGCTGCTTTTTCATTAATCTCCTTTGAGATATTCGGAATGTAGCTTCTTCGTTGAAATACTTTAGATTTTTTGTCGGTTTTCAAAAGATCTTTAGTAGCAATCTTCAAGCGGATGTCATTGACACTGACGAAACTATCTTCTCCTGCAAACTCAATCAGGGTGCCAATAATTTCTGAATCTTTCACGCGGACAAAATCGCCCGGGTTTGGAGTCTGCAGTTCTACAACGTTGCTGTTTTCTTCCGGGTTTTTTTGTTTTACGGAAGTTTTTTTGTGTTCTTTTTCGGATTTACGTTCCGGCTTTTTGTCCTTCTTTTTTTCGGCTTCCAATTCTAAACGGGTTTGTTCCAGCTTTTCCCGGCTCACACGTGTTTTTTCTTTCGCAGCTTGTGATTCTTTGATTTCCCGGATTGTTTTTTCAACTTCTTTATTGGCATTACGAATGATTTGAAGGGCATTTTCCCGAGCTTCCTCAAGAATTTGCTTTTTGTTTTTCTCTATTTCAGATGAGAGATTGGCGTATTTTTCCTTTAACTCAGCCAATTGTTTTTTGCCGGAATCCAATTCTTCCTGCTTTTGGGCAATATTTAATTTTTCAGTTTCCAGTTTCTGCAGTTGCTGGTCAAAACGCAAATGTTTGATGCCTGATTTCTTTTTAGCCCTGTTCAACACATAGTTGGGAAAACCGGTTTTGTGGGCAATCTCGAAGGCAAAAGAGCTCCCGGGTTGGCCGATCTTTAGAATATAAAGCGGCCTAAGTTCCTTTATATCGAACAGCATGGCTCCATTTACAAGATTTTCCATGCGCTCTGCTGCCAGTTTCAGGTTGCTGTAATGGGTTGTGATAACCCCGAAAGTGCCTTTTTTCTCAAATTGTTCTAACGCTGCCTCAGCAATGGCGCCTCCTAATTGCGGCTCGGTACCTGAACCGAATTCATCAATCAGCACCAGGCTTTTTTCGTTGGCATGGCGAAGAAAGAATTTCATATTCAACAGGTGAGAGCTGTAAGTACTTAAATCATTTTCAAGCGATTGCTCATCGCCGATATCTATAAAAATGTTGTCGTAAATGAAAAATTTGCTATCAGAAGAAGCAGGAACAGGAACCCCACACTGAAGCATATATTGTAGCAGCCCTGTGGTTTTCAGGCAAACGGATTTTCCTCCGGCATTTGGTCCGGAGATCATGAGAATCCTTTGTTTTGGATGGAGTTCTAAATCCAGCGGAACGACTTCCTTGCCGCTGTTTTTGTGGGAAAGATATAACAACGGATGTACTGCTTTTTTTAAGGATAAGTTTTGTTCTCCTGAAATTACAGGTTTTGTAGCGTTTATTTTCAGGGAAAATAACGCTTTGGCTCTGATAAAATCCACCAATCCCAGAAAACGGTAAATAGCATTTATTGATTCAAAATGCGGGCGAAGTCGGTCGGTGAAATGTGTCAAAATGCGGATGATCTCGCGCCGCTCTTCACTTTCCAGCGCAGTGATCTCATTACTGACTTCAAAAGCCGCCAGTGGTTCCATGAAAACAGTCTGGCCAGTCGTGGATTCATCCTGAATGAAACCTTTAAAAGCTCTTTTGTCTGCTGCTTTTACAGGAATTACGGCACGGCCGTTTCTCACAGTGATCTCGGCATGTTCCGGAACCCAGCCTGATTCTTTGGCAAAAAGAAAGGCTTTTCGGGTTTCGCGCATCAGCGTATTTTGTTTAGCATGTAATTTATACCTGATCTCTCCCAGCTTCTCCGAAGCATGGTCTTTGATATTTCCTTTATTGTCGATGATCCTTGACGCGGCATCATAAATTTCTTTTGGGAAAATGATCTCTGACATCAGGGATTTTAATTCGGGCAATACATCTTCTTCCGTTCCTTTAAAAAATGAAAAAATATCATTCAGAATTCGTAAAGCTTCGGTCAGATTGTAGAGGGATTCCTGCTGGATGTAGGAGCCTGTCGGCGCCAGTTCTGAAAGTTCATCTCTTAAATCAATACACTGGACAGCAGGCAAGCTTTTCCCGGATTGAAGGATTTGGATGAATTCCATGGTCTGATCCAGCATCCTGGTGATGATACGGGATTGTGACGAAAACCGCATCCTGGAAACATAAAATCGTCCCATATCGCTGATACAGTTCTCATTGATCAGTTTTCTGATTTGGTCAAAATCGATTTTCTTTTCGAAATTAGAAGAATAAATCATCCTAACAAAAATAAATAAATGAGGAGATTGTAAATGAAGAATGAAGAATTGGAGCTGGAAGACCGAAGCCGAAAGACGGAAGTTTGCCTGCCCATTGTCTGATTCACCATCGTATCACAACTGTCTAACTATTGTCTTATTCTTCCAAAGAATGCTTGTACTCTCTGGCAGCCTTCACAAAACCCACAAACAAAGGATGCGGCTCCTTTACGGTACTGCTGTATTCCGGATGGAACTGAACGCCCACAAACCATGGATGATCCTTTAATTCAATAATTTCCACCAGGTCCTTTTCGGGATTGATACCGGCCAAACGAACTCCGTTTTCTTCGAAAATTTGGCGGTACTGATTGTTGAACTCATAACGATGACGGTGGCGTTCGTGGACCAGCTCTTTTTTATAGGCTTGATAGGTAAGTGATTCCGTGTCCAGTTTGCACTTGTAAGAACCCAATCGCATGGTGCCACCCAAGTTGTCGATGTTCTTTTGCTCTTCCATAAGATCGATCACAGGATAGGGTGTATCCGGTTCCATTTCAGTGGAATGTGCCCCTTTTAGTTTCAACACATTGCGCGAAAATTCAATGGCCGCACATTGCATGCCGAGGCAGATTCCCAAAAAGGGTATCTTGTTTTCCCGTGCATAACGAATGGCTTCAATTTTACCTTCAATGCCGCGACTGCCAAAGCCGGGGGCTACTAAAATACCGTGAAGTCCTTTTAGTAATGAAGCTGCATTTTTCGATGTAATATTTTCTGACTGGAAAAGCTCAATGTTCACTTTAACCTGATTGGCAGCACCTCCGTGAACGAAAGATTCGTTGATGGATTTGTAAGCATCTTTGAGCTCAATATATTTTCCCACCAACCCGATGGTAACTTCTTCTTTTGGATTCTTAAGGTTGTCAACAAATTTCTTCCAATTGTCAAGATCTATTTTTTCAGGAACAGGAGTTTCCGTTTTCTTCAAAACTTCGAGATCCAGTTCTTCTTCAAGCATCAAGAGAGGTACTTCATAGATGGTTTCCGCATCACGCGATTCAATTACAGATGTGGGAACAACATTACAAAACTGGGCTATTTTTTGTTTTATGCCTTCATAAAGCGGGTGCTCGGTCCGGCAAACAATAATATCCGGCTGAACCCCTTGTTCAAGAAGACTTTTCACAGAGTGTTGGGTCGGTTTTGTTTTTAATTCGCCTGCAGATTTCAGAAATGGTACCAGCGTGAGGTGAATGACAACTACACGGGAACCCAGTTCCCATTTCATCTGTCGCACTGTTTCAATAAAAGGAAAAGATTCGATGTCACCTACCGTTCCTCCGATCTCCGTGATTACGAAATCATATTTCCCGGTTTGACCCAAAAGACGGACGCAACGTTTAATTTCGTCGGTAATGTGCGGAATAACCTGAACCGTTGTGCCCAGATATTCCCCTTTACGTTCTTTGGTAATGACGTTTTGATAAATCCTTCCGGTGGTCACATTGTTGGCCTGTGATGTCCTGGTGTTGGAAAACCTTTCATAATGGCCCAGGTCAAGGTCGGTTTCAGCTCCGTCTTCCGTTACATAACATTCCCCATGCTCATAAGGATTTAACGTACCCGGATCGATGTTGATATAAGGATCCAGTTTTTGAATAGTGACCCTGAAGCCTCGTGCGAGAAGCAGTTTTGCAAGCGAAGAAGAAATGATGCCTTTTCCAAGTGAAGAAGAAACACCTCCGGTAACAAAGATGTATTTTACATTGTGATCCATACGACAGGGGAATTAAAATGCAAAGAAACAATTTTTATGCAAAATTGAAGGCAATGGGAAGATTAAAAATTTGAAAAGATCAAAAAAGTCAAACAAAAATAGATCAGAAGGTCGGCACGGCCTTCTGATCTATTTTGAATTATGAAACAGTTTTTTCTTAGTAATAAGTGGGATGCAAAACTCCGGCTATCATCTTTGCTACCCTGATAACCTGCAAAGTATATCCGAACTCATTGTCATACCACACATAGACCACAATATTTTTTTTGTCGCTTGAAACTATGGTGGCAGGACTGTCAACAATCGCGGTGGCAGATTCCCCGGTAAAATCTGAAGACACAGCGTCGTTTGATGTTGAGTATTTGATTTGTTGAACGAGGTCTCCTTCCAAAGACGCATTGAGCATTAACTCATTCACTTCCTGAACGGATGTTTCGCGTTTTAGTGTTAGCGACAAGATAACTAACGAAACATTGGGTGTGGGAACCCTGATGGCATTCCCGGTGAGCTTTCCACTTAGGCTTGGTATGGCTTTGGCAACGGCACTGGCAGCACCGGTTTCGGTAATGACAAGGTTCAGTGGCGCCGAACGACCCCGGCGATATTTGCTGTGATAGTTATCCAGCAGGTTCTGGTCATTGGTGTATGAGTGAACCGTTTCCAGGTGTCCTTTCTCAATCCCAAATTCATTTTCAATTAAATGTAAGATCGGTGTAGAAGCATTGGTAGTACAGGATGCCGCAGAAAATATCTGTTCCGAATCCAGTTTTATGGTCTTTTCATTTACACCAAAAACAATGTTGGGGATATCTCCTTTTCCCGGTGCGGTCAAAAGTACCTTTTCAACTCCTTTGGCTTTCAAATGTCTGCTCAGCCCTTCCCGGTCGCGGAAAATACCGGTATTGTCAATAAGAATGGCATTTTTAATACCGTATTCTGTATAATCTATTTCTTCCGGACTGTTGGCGGCAAGTACCAGAACTTTGTGCCCATTGATATAAATGGTTTTATCATCCAGATTTTCGATGGCTACACCGCGGAAAGGTCCGTGAACAGAATCATGGCGAAACAGTGATGCTCTTTTTACAATGTGAATGTCATCATTTCCGCGGGTGACGATGGCCCTGATGCGCAACTGTTTTCCATTTCCCTGGATGATGAGTTGCCTTGCCAACAGGCGGCCAATACGTCCGAAGCCATAAAGTATTACATCACGTGGCTTGTATTCAGAATGCTTTTTTGCCATGAGATGTTTTAATTTGAAGTTGATGAAATCTTCTTCGTCCACATAGTTCATTTGCTCTTCTGTCCATTCCTGGTTCAGGCGGCCTATGTCAATAGTGGATGGGCCGAGATTAGCTCGAAGGATTGCTTTAGAAAGTGTCAGAGAATCTTTAATCCTTAAGGGCTTGTCGATGATGTTCTCAGCGTAAGAATGCTTGTATAAGATTACGCTGGCGCTTCTGTCGATCAACTGATCCTGGAAAAGTACCAATTCAATACTTTTGTCGTAAAACAGTTTGTAAACCACGCTGATGAACTCGTTGGCCAGTTTCTCCTGATATGACCAATCATTTAGTGAAAGCTCAAAGCTCCCGTTCATGTCTTTTTTGGGTACCATTGTCCATTTTTTTAAGAAGTACGAAATAATTAGAAATAAGCTGTGCGGCAAATATAAAAAAAAGGCAAATATTCATACGAAATTTGCCTTTAAAACATAAATAATAATTAAAAGAAACAACTCCAAAACAGGAGTTTCACTCTTTATTCTCAATGATTTTCACCATTCAATGATTTTTTTGAATTTACCCTAAATAAGACTTCAGCAACTTGCTTCTTGATGTATGCCGCAAACGGCGGATGGCTTTTTCTTTGATCTGCCGCACTCTTTCGCGGGTGAGATCAAACTTGGCACCGATTTCTTCCAAGGTCAGACCATGAGCCATACCAATTCCGTAATAGAGATTGATGACGTCTCTTTCTTTTTCGCTTAATGTGGAAAGTGAACGGTCAATTTCTCTTCTTAAAGATTCGCGAATAAGTTCATTATCTGTGTCTGTAGCATCATTGGGGACAAAAACATCGATCAAAGAAGTTTCATCGTCGGAAAGCAAAGGAGCATCCATGGAAACGTAACGTGTTGAAATTTTCATCGCCGAATCGATTTTGGTTTCGGAAACGTCCATTTCATGGGCGATTTCATCTGAGGAAGGAGGCCTTTGAAACTCCTGTTCCAGTTTTGAACTTGCTTTTTTAATTTTATTGAGCGATCCCACCTGGTTCAGCGGCAACCTGACAATCCGTGATTGTTCAGCCAGTGCCTGCAAAATAGATTGGCGGATCCACCAAACAGCATAGGAAATAAACTTAAATCCCCTGGTTTCGTCAAAACGGCGGGCAGCTTTAATAAGTCCCAGGTTGCCTTCATTAATAAGATCAGGGAGAGAAAGTCCCTGATTTTGATATTGTTTTGCCACGGATACCACAAATCGCAAATTGGCTTTGGTAAGTTTTTCAAGGGCTTTTTCGTCCCCGGCTTTTATCTTCCTTGCCAAATCAACTTCTTCTTCGGCAGTGATCAATTCTTCCCTGCCGATTTCCTGAAGGTATTTGTCCAAAGAAGCTGTGTTTCTATTGGTAATAGATTTGGATATTTTAAGTTGTCTCATGTCTAAAGTTATTTAATGATTTTGCTCTCTAATCTTTTAAAGTTTAAAGAGTCATGCAAGCTATTTAAAAAAATTCTAAATTGCAAGTTTTTAAAGCATAAATTCAAAAGAAATTTTCATCCCATTGGGATACATTCCCCGCAACCTTACTACATTATTTTGGTTTCTGCTCAATCTCAGCGCGGATTCCAGATCTTTCTGATTATCAACTTTTCTGTTGTTGACATCGGTGATCACAAATCCTGAAGAGATTCCTCCTTTTTTAATAATTCCGTTTCCAACTTTTGTAACTACAATACCGCGATTGATCCCAAGTTTGTTTGTCTCGCTGGTTGTTGCAGCGCGGAACTGGGCTCCAAGTATTTGATTGTAAAATGTTTGTTGCGGCCTAATTAATCCTAACGTTCCGTTTTTATTTTTTAGTATTACTTTCAAAGTCGTGGTCTCTTTTCCTCTTAAAACAGTTACTCTAACTGCATTTCCTGGACTGAACTGTCCCAAAATTCCCATAAATCCAGCAAGACTTTTTACGGGCTGATTGTTTAGTGAAGTAATGATGTCGCCGGATTTCATACCTGCATTGGCGGCTCCTCCGTTTTGAATAACATCCGCCACATAAATGCCTTCCAGGTCGTAAAGATGGTTTTCTTTGGCAAATTGGGCATCAATATTCCTGATTTGAATTCCCATATAGCCTCTTTGAATTTCGCCGTATTTCATCAAATCATCAACCACCTTTTTTACAAGGTTTACGGGAATGGCGAAAGAGTAACCTTCATAAGCCCCGGTTTGTGAAGCAATAGCCGCATTGATTCCGACCAATTGCCCGTCGGTATTTACCAGGGCGCCGCCGCTGTTGCCGGGATTGACTGCGGCATCGGTTTGAATAAAAGATTCAATAGATGACCGGCCACCTAACAAATGGATGTCACGCGCTTTAGCACTTACAATTCCTGCCGTGACAGTAGAAGTCAGGTTGAAGGGATTTCCAACAGCGAGAACCCACTGCCCGACCTTCAGGTCATCTGAGTTTCCATAAGTCATGTAAGGCAGATCTTTTGCTTTGACTTTTATGAGTGCAAGGTCGGTGGAAGGAGATGTCCCAATGACCTTTGCTTCCATCTCCTTTTTATCGTTGAATGTTACCGTGATTTTATCCGCGCCGTCAATTACATGGTTGTTGGTTACGATATAGCCGTCAGGAGAAATGATAACCCCTGATCCGAAGGCAATTAGTTCACTTTTTTGCCTTGGATTACCATAAAAATAGCCTCTTAAGGCGCCAAAAAAATCATCGTATTGCTCCGGTTTCACTCCGATAACGGTTTTGATGTGTACCACAGCATCTACTGATTTAGCAGCAGCCTGCGTGAAATCAATATTTTTCGGGACGATATAAGGAGTTCTCACCACTTGCGATTGCACCCGCGGTTGATGTTGTTGAATTTCGGTCGATTGACTGTTGCCTGGCTTTGGCTTCAGAAATAGAAATGCAAAAAACAATATTAAAACTGTTCCCAGAGCCGCGCCTACAAAACTTTTTACTACTGTCTTCATGAAAATTATTTAATTTTTTAGATGTTTAAATGATTTACAAAATGTCAAAAGCTCATCTTCTAAATTTCATTTGTAGTATCTTTGTAATTTAACGTAATTTCGTTACATTTGGTTTTGCAGATATGTTAATCTTTGTTAATCAGTAAATTTAGCTGTGAAAAACTATTGCAAAAATTAATCCAAAAAGGTTAAAAAAAGTGTTTTTTTAACAATTCTTATTACAATGAAAATTAATTTTCAGAAATACCAGGCCAATGGCAACGATTTCATCATGTTGGTAGAGAAAGAAATCGGGATTGCCTTAACGGAAAAGCAAATCACAAGACTTTGCGACCGCCATTTTGGCATCGGTGCTGACGGTTTGATGGTTTTGCGAAATTCTGAGGCCTACGATTTTGAAATGCATTATTATAATTCGGATGGTAAAAAGGCCGGTATGTGTGGAAACGGCGGGAGAAGTATCGCATCATTGGCTTACAGCCTGGGTTTTGCCGGTAAGCGCATAGTTTTTTTAGCCACTGACGGGGTTCACGAAGCCATCATTGAAAAGGAACTTGTAAAAGGCAGTCTGTATGACGTTTCGCTGAAAATGGTTGATGTTGAGAAAGTTGAGCAATTTCCGGATTATTACCTTCTGAATACAGGTGTTCCTCATTATGTGGAATTTGTTGAAGGACTTCCTGAGATGGATGTCGTAACCAAAGGAAGGCAAATTAGATACGATGAACGTTTTGCCGATGATGGTACCAATGCTAATTTTGTTGAAATTCATTCGGACCGTATTGAAATAAGAACCTACGAACGGGGTGTCGAAGATGAAACTTTGTCGTGTGGTACCGGTGTGACGGCTTCTGCCATTGCAGTTTTTTTAAAAACCGGAAAAAAGGATCTGTTGATTCAAGCTCGCGGTGGTAATTTTAAAGTCTATTTTGAACAAAGCAACGATGGTTTTGTAAATATCTGGCTTCATGGCCCTGCCGAGAAAGTATTCGACGGTGAAATAGATATGTAACCTGTTATACTGCTTTTAATGAGATGCCATGTATGTGACAAAAAGCTTTTCCATTTTCAAAGAGATTTTTTCCTGAAGATTCCGTGCTTCTTCAAATGTTTTATTTCGTTCGGTTTTGTATCTAAGCAAACGAATAAGCTTCACCGTTTTTTTGTAAAACTTGGCATAATTCCATGCGATTGCTGCAGAAACAGGTAGGGAAATAAAATAAATTACCGGAGCCCATCCCCAAAGAAATAGCCATCCTACTAATAAAATCTGTACCAGATAAAAGACCGGAAACAGAAAAAGGCTCAACGCAAACTTGATGGAACTGTGAAACTGAGCGTCTTTCATTTTGCGGGTTACAAAAATCGGTATGTAATAAGGAAGAATATTGTTTAGGGAACCATATATAAATAAAAGAACCATCAAAACCAAAAACAACAAACGGACCGTTAATGAAAAGAACGAAACGCCTTTTCGATTGAATGTATTGGCATCCAGTTTTAATTCTTTTAAGCTACTTTGAAAGTGTAATGTTTTTTCTGACAATTTTGAGAAATTTTCCGGTTGTTCCTTTTCAAATTGCTCCAGTACCAAAATGATGCCCTTTTGCGCTTTAAACTTATCGTAAAGTTCATCAGAATCTAAGCCCTGAAGTTCACAGCCACGCTTCTTGTAAAGCTGCGACAGGCACCAGTAAACATCATAATATTTTTCGCTGACGATCTCAATCATCAAGGGTTTGATCTTTTCTGAGAGATCTTCAATTAGCTTGTTGTAGGCGACTGCCTGGTTTTCTTTGTAGTCTTCATAATAATTGGATACGGAAATGGGATCGCCAAAAACAACCAGAAGTTCGGTTCTGTAACTTTCATAATTATTGTAAGTTACTCCGACAGGTACAATTTTAATATCCAGCGAATAGTCGGCAGCTTCTTCAGCCTGAAAAGCAATTCTGGCGAAACCTTTTCTCAGGCGGCGAAGACGTCGAAATCCGGCATGATCACCTTCCGGCATGATCACAAAACCATCTTTGTTGTGGATCACATCCATGGTTTTCCGAAAGATTTCTTCATTCTTCTTCAGGGTATCGTAACCGTCGCGGATCCGGTAAACGGGCAGTATTTTCAAAAAGTACAACAAGGAAGCGATGAACTTTTTTTTGAAGATGTCGGAACGGGCTACAAAAACAAATTGATTTTTAAGGGAAAATTCAATGGCAAGTGCATCCATCAGTGCATTCTGATGGTTGGGTGTGAATATTAGATGTTCATTGACGGGAACCTTTTCGCGATTCACATAGGCAACCTTTTTGTAAAAAATTGTATCATGCCAGAATCTGACATAGGATTTGAGCAGATAAAATCTGTAGGAAAATTTTTCAATGTTCTGTATGCCCATTATGGAACCTCGTTATACACTTTTGATATGATTTTGTGAAACGTACCCGACCAGATGGAAGCCAGCGAAAGTCCCGAAAGAATATGCCATATTCCCCACCAGGCAGCTATAATGGCCATTCCACCCAATTCAAGTTGCGGGGGAAAGATCTTTGGATTGAAAATCAAAACCAGAGCCAGCCCCGAATTTTGAATTCCTGTTTCGATGGCAAGCGTTTTTTTATCCTTGAACGGAAGCCGGAATATTTTTCCAAGGCTGTATCCTGTTGTAAGTGCTAATGCATTATGGATCAATACAAGTAAAAAGACGTATTTCACATACAGCATGAAATGATGGAAATTTTTCGCGAAAGCGAAAACAACAATGGCAACGAATGCCAGGATGGAAAGCTTTTTTATAGGTTTAATGATCTTTTTTGTGAGATTGGGCCATTTGTGGTTCACAAATAATCCCAGGATCAGAGGAATCCCTAAGATCAGAAAAACGGTCTGGAACATTTGCCAGAAGTCAATGTTCAGCGGACGGACCAATTGTGTGGCAGAAGTGTGCTCCAGAATTCCGGTGTATAATTTCCCGTAAAAAACAAAATTCAGCGGGGTCATAAAAACGGCTGTCAGGGTGGAAATGGCAGTAAGACTAACCGATAGCGCCACATTTGCCTTGGCCAGTGAAGAAATGAAATTGCTGATATTTCCGCCTGGGCAGGCTGCCACCAAAATCATTCCCAAACCCATGGTGGGAGTGATGTAGTCTTTCAGTGAAATCACCAGTAGAAAAGTCAGGAAAGGGAGCGCAAAAAGCTGTGAAATAGCGCCGATAATGGCAGATTTTGGCCTGAAGAAAAGGTCTCTGAAATGCTGTATTTTTATGTCGAGTGCAACTCCAAACATTACAAATGCCAGTGTAAAGTTTAATATATTCAGACTCGCCGGACTGAAGTTCAATCTGACATGGTCCAAGAGTTGCAGTTCATGCATAAACGATCCTTTTTAGAATGTGCATAGGTAAGGAAATCTTTTGGAATCTACAAATAATCGATGCAAAAAATCGTGAATTAAAACGTTTTAGAAAGATGGTACCCTGCATTTACAAATCTTCTGAAGCGGAGGATTTATTCATTTTCTTGAAGGCTATTTGAATTCGGGTTGCCTGCCTGCCAGCAGCTACGGTGTACCCACAAATCTATTATTTTTACCAGATGACACAAGAAGATAATC
>CAZPPK010000031.1:0-24054 GCA_964588415.1 uncultured Lentimicrobiaceae bacterium | reverse complement strand
CAAAGCAAACTCCTTTTAATACCTCGATGGCTCTGCCTCGGGGTAGTTTATTTCAACAGCCATCAGTTTTTGGATTGGAGTGCTTGGTTTAGTAATCCATTGTATGGCCTGCTTTTCTTGTTTACGAAGCCTTCAAAGCTTTGGGAGCATAAATTTAATAGAGTTGCGCTTAAGTGACCTAAAGTGCACTAAACCCCGCTTCCAACTTTACGGATTTTAGTGCACTTTATGAACTTCAGGTACTCTTAAAGCGGAATGTTTCCGTGTTTCTTCGGAGGAAGATGTTCCGACTTATTCTGTGTCATTTCCAAAGCCTGGATCAGTTTTTTACGCGTGTTCCGTGGATAGATGATTTCATCAATATATCCAACTTCAGCAGCTTTGTAAGGGCTTGCAAAATTATCGCGATATTCCTGTACTTTTTCTTTTCTTGCTTCAGGATCTGTATTTCTGAAAATAATGTTTACAGCGCCTTCAGGTCCCATAACGGCAATTTCAGCCATGGGATAAGCGTAGTTTACATCGGTGCCGATGTGTTTTGAAGACATCACATCATAAGCTCCACCATAAGCTTTGCGGGTAATGACGGTAATTCTAGGAACGGTAGATTCAGCAAAAGCGTAAAGAAGTTTTGCGCCGTGTTTAATGATGCCGCCGTATTCCTGGGTGGTTCCCGGAAGGAATCCCGGAACGTCTTCGAAAGTGATCAGTGGAATATTGAATGAATCGCAAAAGCGGACAAAACGTGCAGCTTTTGTTGAGCTGTCGATATCGAGCACTCCGGCCAAAACCTGCGGCTGATTGGCTACAATTCCCACCGAGCGACCGGCAATACGGGCAAATCCTACAATAATGTTCTGGGCGTAATGTGGTTGCACTTCCAGAAAATGTTCATTGTCTATCACAGAAAGAATAATATCTTTCATGTTGTAAGGTTTGTTGGGATCGGTGGGGATAATGGAATCCAATTTGGGATCTTCCCGGTCGGGATCATCGGTGCATGGTTTGCGCGGAGGATCTTCCATGTTGTTCAGCGGCAGAAAGCTCATCAGTTCTCTTATGGTCATCAAAGCCTGCTCTTCATCATCGGCAGAGAAATGGGCTACACCGCTTTTTTTGTTATGGGTCATGGCACCTCCGAGTTCTTCTTTGGTAACTTCTTCATGTGTCACCGTTTTGATTACATCAGGACCGGTAACAAACATGTAGGAAGTTTCTTTCACCATCATAATAAAATCCGTGATGGCAGGTGAATAAACTGCACCGCCGGCACAAGGGCCTAAAATGGCTGAAATCTGCGGAATAACACCGGAAGATCTTACATTTCTGTAAAAGATATCAGCGTAACCGGCGAGGCTTTCAACACCTTCCTGAATACGGGCACCACCCGAATCATTCAAACCAATAACAGGAGCTCCCATTTTCATGGCAAGGTCCATAATTTTAATGATCTTATTGGCATTGGCACGGCTAAGTGAACCACCAAAAACCGTGAAATCCTGTGCGAAAACATACATCAGGCGGCCGTCGATCTTGCCATAACCGGTAACTACGCCATCGCCCAGAATCTTGTTTTTGTCCATTTCAAAATCGGTGGCGGTGTGGGTTACAAATTTGTCAATTTCAACAAAAGAGCCGGGGTCAAGCAGCAGCAGGACTCTTTCGCGTGCTGTTTTTCTTCCGGCTTTGTGTTGTTTGTCAATCCTTTGCTGGCCGCCGCTCAGTTCGGCCTGTCTATGCTTTTCTTCTAAGATTTTAATTTTCGATTCCAGTGGTGTCATTTTAAATGCTTTTTGTTGTCAGATAAGATGCTTAAAAATGATAATATTACTCAAAAAGGATCAAAGGCTGATCACCGTCAATTTTATCTCCTTCTTTTACGAGTACCTTTTTAACGATGCGGTCTTTGGGGACTTTGTATTCACTTTCCATTTTCATGGCAGAGACAATGATGACCGTTTCACCGCCCTTGACTTCCTGGCCTTCTTCCACCAAAATTTTAACCACTTGTCCCGGCATGGGTGTTGAAATATAATCCACATCTTCAGCTTCGTGGCCCTTTTGGTTTTTCATGTAACGGCTCTCGGCGTCGATGATCTCAATGTCCAGCGTTTCTTCAGGAGTTTCGGCTTTATACTTTTTTCGGCCGGTTGGAACCAATTGAATATTGAAATTTTTTCCTCGAAAAACAATTGAAAATACCCCGGGTTCAGGTTCAAGAATATCAAGATCATAAATGCGATTACCCAATTTCACCATGAGTTTGTCTTTATCACGACTCAGAATTTCAATGATGCTTTCTTCCCCGTTTATTTTAACTTGGTATGACATTTTTTCTTTGTTGAATTAAATAGAACCTACGGCTTTTTTTCTTCCGAAATCTTTCCAGGGACTGGAATGATTTATATCTTGATTGTTGGAATTATTGTTTTCAGTAACTTTCAGATAATCTACAAAACCTGCAATCGCTGCGATGTCTTTGCATTCGTCACTGCACTGTTGACCTGTTTTTAGCTCTTTTTCATGATTCTGGATAAAATGGGTGGTGTATTTTCCATCTTTAAAAGCTTGGACATCCATGATCTTGTAGAGAAAAGGAATTGATGTTTTTACGCCGGTGATCTTGAAGACTTTCAGAGCTCTTTTCATCCGGTCGATGGCTTCATCACGGTTATTGCCCCACACGACCAGCTTGGAGATCATCGGATCATAATAGATTGGAATTTCGTAACCGTTGTAAACGTACGAATCATGACGCACACCCGGACCAAGGGGAAAATGGATATTCCTGATCTTCCCGGGACTGGGCATAAAATTGTTATCAGGGTCTTCTGCATAAATCCTTACTTCAATTGCATGACCGTGCTGTAAAAGATCTTCCTGCTTAAAACGCAACGGCTCACCCAAAGCAACATTTATCTGTTCTTTTACCAGATCAACACCTACAACTTGTTCTGTGACAGGATGCTCAACCTGTAAACGGGTATTCATTTCAAGGAAAAAATAATTCAAATCATCGTCAGTAACAAATTCAATGGTTCCTGCTCCCGAATAATTTACTGCCTGAGCAGCAGCCACTGCATATTTTCCCATTTCCTTGCGCACGGCTTCGGTCATGATGGGAGAGGGTGTTTCTTCAACCACTTTCTGATGGCGGCGTTGCACCGAGCATTCACGCTCAAACAGATGAACACAATTTCCGTGTTTGTCTGCCAGGATCTGAAATTCAATATGGTGTGGTGAGTTGATATATTTTTCAATATAAACAGCATCATTACCAAAAGCTGCCTGAGCTTCCGATTTGGCGGCTTTTACGGAAGAAATAATGTCTTCCTCTTTTTCAACCATGCGCATTCCTTTACCGCCACCGCCGGCACTGGCTTTTATCATCACCGGTAGTCCAATTTTTTTAATGGTTTTCACCGCTTCGTCAAGATCGATGATTGGGTCGGTGGTTCCAGGGACAACCGGAACACCTGCCGCAATCATGGTCTTTCTTGCAGTGATCTTGTCGCCCATGGTATTGATCGCATAAGTATCAGGGCCAATGAAAACAATGCCTTCTTCTTTACAACGTTCCGAAAAGGTGGCGTTTTCAGACAAAAAACCGTATCCGGGATGAATGGCATCAGCGCCGGACATCTTTGCAACTTCAATAATTTTTTCCAGGTTAAGATAACTTTCTGCCGAAGGAGCCGGACCAATCAGATAGGCTTCGTCAGCATAGCGCACATGAAGGGAAACACGATCGGCCTCCGAATACACGGCAACCGTTTGAATGTCCATCTCACGACAGGTATTCATAATGCGAATAGCAATTTCACCCCTGTTTGCAATTAGGATCTTTTTAAACATTATAATGAATTTAATTGTTTGAATCTCAGTCAACTAACCTGAGTTCATTTAATTTTTGGCGGAGTAAAGATACTAAAATATACATGTGTTTGACAAATATTTGCTCCATATCGACGCGATGATAATCCGTTTCGGAATGGTTTTAAATGTTGTTTTAAGAATTTATTTCGTTGTTAATTACTATCAACACAAAGGTAATATCAATTGAAGCGGATTGTTGAAAAATCACTGGATCGTGGATAAATATATCATAAGCCGGTTTGGTTTGCCTGTATCCCATCAAGATTATCGCCTTGCAAAATGACTATCTTTGTTTGATTATTAAGGTAGCAAAAGGGAATATTATTTTATCAAAAAAACCATGAATGATAAATTTTTTGACATTAAAGAAGTAAGTAAACTGAATAAAGGTACCCTGATGGAGCAACTGGGGATAGAATACCTTGAGATCCGGGAAGGATTTATGAGTGCCCGGATGCCTGTGGATGAGCGTACCTATCAGCCTTACGGGATTTTGCACGGTGGCGCTACAATCGCCTTAGCCGAAACACTTGCAAGCTTTGGTTCCGCCCTGATGACAGACACTGGAAAATATGACGTGCGCGGGCAAAATGTGACGGTAAACCATGTGCGCAGTGCAAAAGACGGCTGGGTTATCGGCGAAGCAACCATTATTCATAAGGGAAGGGCTACTCATATTTGGAATGTGGATGTGAAAGATGAAAAAGACCGGCTAATTTCCACCTGCCGTTTGACCATATTTGTTTCTCCTAAGAGAAAATAAAGTAGCATAGCTGTGTGGAATTTTGAAAAATGGATTTCGTTGCCTTTTCCCCTGATGGAATTAAATCAGAAACAGTTTTCTCTTAAAAATGATCATCAATCAACTTTTATCAAAGAACTTACCTTTTATTGCTTACCGGATGCCCGGTGAAAAGCAAGTCTTCTTCCTTGTACAGGATCAAAAAAATGTCGACACTTTTGAATTTAGCGATATCGAAAACCAAAAAGGGTTTGTGCTGGCACCTTATGAAAGTTACATGGATGGCAATGCATTTTTGCTGAAGCCTTCTTTTTTGGTAAGAAATGAATCTGAACAAAAGCAGTTGTCTGCTTTTCTAAAAAATTTTCCGGACGAATCTGTAGCGTGGCCTGAGAAAGAGCTAAATGTTGCCGAAAAAGATTTTTACTTGAAGCAGGCCAAAATGATGATCGATCAGATGAAAGCCGGCTATATGAATAAAGTGGTGCTTTCACGTATTATGATCAAAAGCCTGCCACCTGATTTCGAAGCCAATCTGTTTTTCGAACAACTTGAACGGCAGTATCCAAAAGCCTTTGTTTATCTTTTTCATCTTCCCGGAAAAGGAGTTTGGGCAGGTGCCACTCCGGAAACCTTGCTGAAAAAAACAGGCGATTATTTTGAAACCATGTCTTTGGCCGGAACGCAAAAGCGACCGGAGGACGATAGTAAGATTCTTTGGGAAGAAAAGGAAATCCAGGAACAAAAATATGTTTCAGATTTTATTGATAACCAGTTAAAAAATTTGAACGTTTCTTTTTATAAAAAAGGTGCCGCAGAAACCGTTTTTGCAGGAACGCTGGTGCATATTTGTACGCGGTTTAAGATTCCTTTTTCCGGGTTGGCGGGCAAAATCGGAGAATTCATCAAAGCGTTGCATCCTACGCCTGCTGTTTGCGGCATTCCAAAAGAAAAAGCCTGGAAGCTTATTGCTGAAATTGAAAAACACGACCGCCGTTTTTACACTGGATTTCTCGGTCCCTGGAACATGGATGAGTACTCTCATCTGTTTGTAAATCTGCGTTGTACACGACTTCTTAAAAATTCGGTGGAAATATATGTGGGAGGTGGGCTTACCACTGATTCCGTACCTGAAAAGGAGTGGCAGGAAACCCGCGACAAATCACAAACTATTTTGTCTGCTATTGAAAATTTACGGAAATTTGCTCCATGACATCCGATAAGAGAATCGTTAGTTTATTGGCAGACCTTTTTGCAAAAAAGGGACTTGAAAACATCGTAATTTCTTCAGGTTCCAGAAATGCTCCCATCATTCTTGCATTCGGCAATCACCCCGACATAAAAGCGTTAAGTGTAGTAGACGAACGCAGCGCTGCTTTTTTTGCCCTTGGCATAGCGCAACAAACACATAAAGGCGTGGCGATTGCCTGCACCTCTGGAAGTGCGGTTTTGAATTATGCTCCAGCCATTGCAGAAGCGTTTTATCAAAAAACCCCGTTGCTGGTCCTTACTGCCGATAGGCCGCCGCACATGATTGACATTGGAGACGGACAGACCTTAAGGCAAGAAAATGTCTTTGCCCAGTTCATTAAAAAGAGTTATTCGCTTCCGCTTGATTTTTCTGATGAAAAAGAATTTTGGGAAGTGAATCTCATGATCAATGAAGCGATTGACCAGCTCCTTGTTCCCGAGCCGGGTCCAGTCCATATCAACATTCCTTTTGATGAGCCACTATATAATATGGTAGAAAAAGCTATCGAAGGAGAAGTGATTGACACACGCGTCGCAATTCCTACTTTGGATAAAAGTATTGAAGATGAGTTCGTTACAGTATGGAATAAAAGTAAGAAGATTCTTTTCCTGGCCGGTCAGGCATCAAGGTCTGAATCCATGGAAGAAGTGCTTTCTGTTTTGTCAGGTTTTCCACAAGTGACAGTATTAACAGAAACGACCTCCAATTTAACGCATCCTGATTTTATCGATGGTATCGACAATGCGCTGTCGGCAATTCACAGGGAAGAAGCCCCCGATTTTCACCCTGATTTTCTCATCACTTTTGGAGGGGCTATTGTTTCTAAGAAGATTAAAAGTTTTTTGCGGCGACAGAAACCTGAACAACATTGGCATATCTCGGTTTCAGGTGAGAAAATGAATACTTATTTTGCTTTATCACAGGTTGTTACCGATGAACCGGCTGCCTTTTTCCAAAAGCTGCTTTCCACTTTGCAAATGGGTGAAAGTGGTTATAGGAACAGATGGCTTCAGAAGAAAAATCTGGTTGATGAAGGCAGGAAAAAGTACATGGAATCAATTCCATATTGTGATTTTAAAGTCTTCGTAACTTTAATAGAAAAAATACCGAAGAATTCGATCTTACATTTGGGAAATAGTACACCAGTAAGGTATTCGCAGCTTTTCGGGAGTTCAAAAAAATTTCAGTATTTCTCGAATCGTGGCGTAAGCGGTATCGACGGGCAGACTTCCACTGCTTCCGGAATGGCTTTCACCAGCTCCGAAATCAATACTTTGATCACGGGAGACCTGAGTTTTTTTTATGATTCCAATGCTTTGATGAACCTGAACCTGACCCCGAATTTTAAGATCATCGTAATCAACAATGGCGGTGGCGGAATTTTTAGGTTTATTCCCGGACCGGATACGAGTCTGCAATTGGAACCTTTTTTCGTAGCAAAGCATTCCTGGAAAGCAGAAAAACTTGCAGCAGCTTTTGATATAAATTATTTTAAAGTTGAAAATCTGCAACAGCTGGAAGAATTGCTTCCTGAATTTTACAAAAACCTTTCCAGACCTGCCATTTTAGAAATCTTTACCCCGGCAGAAGAAAATGCACGGGTATTGAGAAACTACTTTTCCTTTTTAAAAAGTATTAGTCACTGATCGGCTATTCATAGCAGCTTGAGTAATATTGAGCCGGCTCCCCTTTCTTTGTCGACAACCGAATTCATCGAATGAAAGATTTTGCCTGATCCATATCTTTCATGGTATTGATATTCAGGAATATATGGTCATTAAAAAAAGAAAGCTTTTCATTGATTTCCACCGATTTAAAACGAATTTTCTTAAAGAAATCCATCAATTTATAACTTCCTCCCTGGATTGAAGCTTCCATTTCCCCAATAATATTGGTGTTGTAGTAAGCATTCAACGGTTCAATCAGGAAAGTCTCATGTGCCGGAACGACAATCTGGTAATTTTCAATTTCATTTAATATATGTACGAAAAGTGCAGTTCCCACAAAAGGTGTGTCACAGGAAATAACCAGATTGTGTTGTGTGGTAGAATGTTTCAAACAAGTTAAAATTCCGCCCATAGGGCCGACTTCTTTTATTCCGTCAGGAATTACTGGAAGTCCAAAAGGGGCATATCTTTCCGGAGACTGGTTGGCAGAGATCAATAATTTGTCACAAAGCGGTTTTAAAGCTTCAATGGCATAAGAAACCAAAGCCTTTCCATTAAAATCAAAAAGAGCCTTATCCTTTCCCATCCGGCTACTTTTTCCTCCAGCCAGGATAATTCCTGTGATTTCCTCTTTATTGATTTGTGACATTGGAGTGGTGGCTTATTTTCTTTTCCGAAGATTTAATTCATTAGCAAACTCAGATTCGTAAAATTCGAATTCCCCTTTTTTTCCTTCTTCTTTTAGAGATTTATCATAGGCTCGCAAATCCTTTCGCATCACTTTGGAACTTATTGTTTTAGGGAATTCATTCATAAATTCAATGGAACGCGGCCTTTTATATGGCGCCATTTTATCGCGGATAAACCGGAATATTTCCAACGCCATTTTTTTGTTTGCCGTGTAATCGGGTTTTAATACGATGAAAGCTTTTGGAACAATTCTCTCTTTTTCATCAACGGTAGGGACGACTCCGACTTCTAAGATGGCCGGATTCACGATGATTTCACTTTCCACTTCAAAGGGACTGATGCGATAGTCAAGGCTTTTAAAAACATCGTCCACACGGCCGACAAAATAGAAATAGTCTTCTTCATCCCTATAAGCGGTATCGCCTGTCAAATACCATCCGCCTTTAAAGATTTCTTTATTTCTGTTTGCATCCTCATAAGCGGTTAGCAATCCCAATGGTTTTGTGGGATAAATAGCGGTACAAATTTGCCCGTCTTGATGGGGCTCAACTTCATCAAGCCTGGCATCGAGAATTTTAACTTCATAACCGGGAGCAACCTTCCCAAAAGATCCCGGCTTGTATTTCATTCCCGGAAAGGTTCCGATCATGGCAGTTGACTCGGTCTGGCCATAGCCTTCCCGCAATTCGATGCCTGTCAATTCGAAAGCCATTTTGGTAATTTCCGGGTTTACAGGTTCTCCGGCGCTTACCATTTTTTTGAGTGAAAACTGATACTTTGAAAAGTCTTTACTTCCAAATAACTTCCAAACACTCAGCGGAGCACACAGGCTGGTGATATTATATTTCTCCATGGAATCTAATACCTTGCCTGCATCAAACTGCCCATATTTTAAAGTGAAAACTGTACATCCGGCATTCCATGGAGCCAGAAAACTACTCCAAATAAATTTGGCCCATCCCGGTGAGCTGATATTATAATGAACATCATCTGGTTGTAAGTTAAGCCAATACATAGTAGTTAAATGCCCAACCGGATAATAGTGGGAATGCATGACAAGTTTGGGCTTGGAAGTAGTTCCCGATGTGAAAAAAAGAAAAAGAATGTCGGAAGAAAAAGTGATGAAATTAGACTCAAAGGCTTCATCATATTTATGATAATCATGGTAATTTACCCAGCAAGGTTCATTTTCGGCTCCCTTGCAATCACAGACATCTTCCGGTGATTTAACACAAATAAGCCCGGATAAGTTTGTAACTGCCGCCGAAGTTTCATCAATGCGGTCATTATAAGCATGGTGTACCACCAAAAATTTAATATTGCCACTTTCGATGCGATCGGAAATATCTGCTGGGGAAAGTAAAGTTGATGCGGGAATGATTGCCCCTCCAGCTTTCATAATTCCAAGAAAAAGTTCGAAAATTTCCACTGAAGTGTCCATCATGAGCATGACCCTGTCTCCTTTTTGAAGGCCGAGGTCATTCAAAAAATTTGCTACCTGATTGGATCGTTTTCTCATTTCATCAAAAGAGACTGTTTCCTCTTTTCCATCTGCATCAGCAAAAATCAGCGCTGGTTTGTTGTTACCTTCAGCAATTTTATCAAAATAGTCAAGTGCCCAATTAAACTTGGTAAGCCTTGGCCATTGAAAACCGTTTACGGCTTCTTCATAACTTTTTGCGTTTAAAATAAAGTCTCGTAAATTGAAAAACTTTTTTGCATCGTGACTGATTTCTTTCATGGAAATAAATTTTATCGGGTTAATATCACTTCAAATCTACAAAAGAAAGATCGTTACGGCAATAATTCCGATAAAATTTTAAAAGCGTTTTTCAAAAGATGGTAGAGTGTTAAGGCAGGAACAGACAACTGTCACCATAACTGAGAAAACGAAAACGGTTCTTTAAAGCGTAATCATAAGCATCTTTCCATTTTTCACCTATCAGCGCTGCAACCAGGAGCAGAAGCGTGCTTTTTGGCTGATGGAAGTTGGTAATAAGTCCTTTAGCAAAGCGAAACTCGTATCCGGGAATAATAATCATCCGGGTTTCTCCTTCCAGCATATCTTTATTTTCTTTTTCCAGCGCTTTTATCAGGAGTTCCAATGCTTTCACAGAGTTAAAATTCTCAGGTATTGCAGCCTGGTAGGGATCCCATTGTTCTACTTGAGTATAATCTTCTTTTTCATGATAATAATTGACAGCCATCCAAAAAAGACTTTCAAGGCTGCGCATGGAAGTGGTTCCCACCGGAATGATTGCTTTTTCTGGTGCGTTCAAAAGATGTTTTAGTGTTTGAATGGAAACCCTGATCTTTTCGGTATGCATTTCGTGGGTGGCAATGGTATCCGAAGAGACCGGTTTAAAAGTTCCTGCACCGACATGAAGCACCAGTTTATCAGTATCGATTCTTTTCTCACGAAGTGAAGCAAAAATATTTTTTGTAAAATGAAGGCCCGCCGTTGGTGCTGCCACGGAACCATCCAGCCGTGCATAAACCGTTTGATAGCGCTCTTTGTCGGAAGCCTCTGCTTCGCGATGCAGGTAAGGTGGCAAGGGGGTCAGACCTGAAGTTTCCAGAATTTCCGAAAAGTGAATGTTATCAGGCGTCCAGGAAAATTCAACCAGAAAGGTGTCGTTCAGCTTTTCTTTTTTCTCAGCAAAAAGCGTGATTTCGTGACCGTTGATTTTCAAAATGGAAGAAATTTTAGCATCCCTCATTTTTTTGGCACCGCCGATTAGGCATTTCCAGATTACGGGTGACTTTTGCTGCATGGCCAGTTGAAAATCGTTGACCGGTTCTATGGGCTCCAGGCAAAAGATCTCAATTTTTGCACCGGTTGGTTTCTGAAACATCAACCGCGCTTGAATGACCCTCGTCTCATTGAAAAGAAGTAAACTGTTTTTCGGTAATAGCTCAGGGATATCGAAGAATTTTTTTTCGATAATTTCACCTTTTTCCATGAAAAGCAATCGTGATTGATCCCTTTGTTTTAAAGGATATTTTGCAATTTGTTCATCCGGCAAAGGATAATTAAAATCTTCTATTTTGATCGATGAAAAATCCATGCTTTTTATTAGACTTGCAAAAATACAAAAACCCTTTAGTCAGGAAATTTTGACCTTGACAATTTCAGACTTTTCAGAAACGTTCTCTGGAAGCTTCCGCAAATCATTATTTGTTATTTTTGGAAAAAAAAGAGCCATGGCTATCAAAAATCATGTTCCCAATACCATAACATTGTTAAGCCTCACATCAGGAATCGTTTCTGTTTATTTTGGGGTAAAAGGTGACCCTCATTCTTTAACCATTGCCGGACTATTTATTTTTATTGCTGCGGTATTTGATTTTTTTGACGGATTTGCAGCCAGAATGCTGAACGCCAAATCGGCCATTGGTTTGCAATTGGATTCACTTTCCGATATGGTTTCTTTCGGTGTGGCACCGGGATTTATTTTATATCAGATGCTGGTTTTAAGCCATGGAAATCCTTTTCCCAAAGAAGGTGGAATTGATTTTTTGCCTTTTATTGCGCTTTTGGTTCCGCTGATGTCGGCGCTGCGCCTTGCAAAGTTTAATATTGATGAAAATCAGAAGGTTTCTTTCCGCGGGCTTCCCACACCGGCCCTTGCACTTTTGATTGCTTCGCTACCCATCATCCGACAGGAATTATATTCTGACAGGCAGCTGTTTTACATGTTCATTACAAATACCTATTTTTTAGTGGGTGTTGCCATCTTAGGCTCTTTGTTGCTGGTTTCGAATTTCCCCATGTTTGCCTTGAAATTTACCAGTTTCGACTGGAAAGAAAACATGATAAAATACGTTTTTTTGATAAGCTCTTTGATTCTGCTTGTATGGCTAAATGTAATAGCAATCCCATTTATTATTGTGCTTTATCTGTTTTTCGCTCTGGTGGGATATCTCACCGATATTCAGAGTTAAAACTTTGATAGGGAGTATTTAAATTCTGATTTGTTAAGATCCTGGTTATTTCTCTTCGACTTTTGATTTTTTCCCTTTCTTACGAAGTTCAAAATTAGTTCCGAGATACACGCGCCTGACATGCTCGTCATTGGCTAGCTCTTCAGCAGTTCCGTATTTTAAAACGGAGCCTTCAAATAAAAGATAGGCGCGGTCAGTAATGGTAAGAGTTTCGTGCACGTTGTGGTCGGTGATGAGAATGCCGATATTTTTGTCCTTCAGTTTGGAAACAATATTCTGAATGTCTTCCACAGCAATGGGGTCAACGCCTGCGAAGGGTTCGTCAAGCAGGATGAATTTGGGATTTACCGACAAAGAACGGGCAATCTCAACCCTGCGCCGTTCGCCGCCGGAAAGCTGTATTCCTTTGCTTTTCCGAATGTGCTGCAATCCGAACTCATCCAACAATGATTCTAATCGGTCTCTCTGCTCGTGTTTGCTCATTTTGGTAAACTCCATCACAGCTTTAATGTTGTCTTCCACGCTCAGTTGGCGAAAAACAGAAGCTTCCTGTGCCAGATAACCGATTCCGAGCTGGGCACGCTTATACATCGGAAATCCAGTGATCTCCATATCATCCAGAAAAACTTGGCCTTCATAAGGTTTGATGAGACCGGTCATCATATAAAATGTGGTAGTTTTTCCCGCACCGTTAGGCCCCAACAATCCGATAATCTCCCCCTGATTTACCTCCACGGAAACGTGGTTCACGACTGTCCGCTGTTTGTACTTCTTCACTAAATTCTTTGTCCAAAGCTTCATCACATTCTTATTTAAAAGCAAAATCCTTCTTAAGAATCATTTTTCTTCTGCGTTCAGGGCTTCCCAAAATTCCATGGCTCTTCTTGTATGTGGAATGATAATGGTCCCTCCAACGAGATTAGCTATGCCAAAAATTTCCATCATTTCCTCAGTGCCCACTTTGTTTTGATAGCATTTTTCGAGATGATAATAAATACAATCGTCGCACTTTAGCACCATGGATGCAACCAACCCCAGCATCTCTTTGGTTTTAGAATCCAGTGCCCCTGGCATATAAGCGTTGGTGTCAACATTAAAGATTCGTTTGATCAACTTGTTGTTGGGAGCAGCCAGCAATTTCTTGTTCATAGCTTCTCTGTATGCATCAAAATCGCTTACCAAATCAACTTTCATTATATAATTCCTTCTCTTAAAATATCATGTAAATGAATGACTCCCACATATTTTTTCTTTTTTAAAACCGGAAGTTGGGTGATGTTGTTTTCTTTCATCAAAGTGAGAGCGTCCACCACCAGCTTTTCTTCATCGATAGAGCGTGGGTTTTTGGTCATGATGTCCGTGGCTTTGAGCTCCCGCAAGTTTTCATAAGCCTGAAGCGCACGCCGTAAATCTCCATCGGTAATAATTCCTACCAAATTATCATTGTCCAGAACCGCGGTGGCTCCAAGGCGTTTGGAAGATATCTCAATAATAATATTTTGCATGTTTTCACCAGCCTGGACCTTGGGAACCTGATTGTTCACAGACAAATCGGCGACCCTGAGATAGAGCCTTTTCCCGAGCGTTCCGCCCGGATGTATCCTGGCAAAATCCTTTGAAGAAAATCCTCT
This sequence comes from uncultured Lentimicrobiaceae bacterium, assembly GCA_964588415.1. Classification (GTDB taxonomy): domain Bacteria; phylum Bacteroidota; class Bacteroidia; order Bacteroidales; family F082; genus Sulfidibacterium. The sequence continues at coordinate 10,251 of CAZPPK010000031.1, read as the reverse complement.
CAGTTTAACAAGGCTAACAGCCAATGCATCGCCCATTACCAACTGGGCGGTTGTGCTGGAAGTGGGGGCAAGGTTGTTGGGGCAGGCTTCCTGTTTTACTTCAACGTTCAAAATCTTATCGGCCTGTTTGGCTAGATATGAGTTTTTATTGCCAACGACTGCAACGATGGGATTTCCATTCCCTTTAATAAGCGGAACCAGAACTTTTATCTCAGGAGTTTCGCCGCTTTTGGATATGGCAATTACAATATCTTCTTTGCCCACAATGCCTAAATCGCCGTGAATGGCATCGGCAGCGTGCAAAAAAACAGAGGAAGTACCGGTCGAATTGAAAGTTGCCACAATTTTGGCTGCAATCAGCGCACTTTTACCGATTCCAGTAATGATCACCCTGCCGTTTGAATTGTAAATCATTTCAACTACATCAATAAAATCCTGATTGATAGAAGATTGTAATGAGTTAATGGCTTCACTTTCCAGAGAGATTGTCCTCAGCGCCGATTGTTTTATTTGATTTGCTGAACTCAATTTTATAAATAATTAAGATTTGAATATCGAAAGATTATTATTATATTTGTATATGGTTCAATTAACATATAGTTAATAAATTGTTATCGTAATCTTATCGATAGATAACAGGCCAAAAGTACTAAATAATAAATTATCAATTTGAAAATGGAGAGTACTGTAGATACACATGAACTGCGCTCCTTTATGAAAAGTTTTTTCGGCTTTTCAAGTTTTAAGGGGAATCAGGAGAGGATTATCATCAGTTTAATGAAGGGGGAAGATATTTTTGTTGTTATGCCAACCGGTGGTGGAAAATCATTGTGCTATCAACTTCCGGCTTTGGCGCGGCCAGGTACTGCCATTGTCGTTTCACCTTTGATTGCTTTGATGAAAAATCAGGTGGATATGATCAGGAATTTCAGCTCTGAATATGGTATTGCTCATGTTATGAATTCTTCGCTTTCCAAAGCGGAGCTTACACAGGTTAGAAGTGATTTGTTAGCAGGAAAGACAAAACTGCTTTACATGGCTCCCGAATCTCTGACAAAGGAAGACAATATTAATTTTCTCAAGAACATAGATATTTCATTTTATGCCATTGACGAGGCACATTGTATTTCGGAATGGGGCCATGATTTCAGGCCCGAATACCGGAAACTGAGACCCATCATACAGGCATTGGGAAAGCCTGTCCCGGTTATGGCCTTAACGGCTACGGCTACGGTTAAAGTTCAGGAAGATATTTTAAAAACACTAGAAATTCCTGATGCTACTGTTTATAAAGCATCTTTCGACAGGCCTAATCTCTATTATGAGATTCGACCCAAAACAAAAGATGTAATTAAAGACTTGATCAAATATATCAAAACTCAGCCGGGGAAATCGGGAATTGTTTATTGTCTTAGCAGGAAAAAAGTGGAGGAGATTGCTGAATCCCTGGTGGTAAATGGAATCAAAGCGTTGCCTTACCATGCCGGGCTGGATGCGGCTACACGAAGACGAAATCAGGATATGTTTCTGATGGAAAAAATGGATGTAATTGTTGCCACCATTGCTTTTGGTATGGGAATCGACAAACCGGACATTCGTTACGTTATTCATCATGATATTCCTAAAAGTATTGAAGGGTATTATCAGGAAACAGGCCGTGCCGGTCGTGACGGTGGAGAGGGCAACTGTATTACGTTTTACAGTTATGATGATATCCAGAAGCTGGAAAAATTCATGAAAGACAAACCTGTTGCAGAACAAGAAATTGCCAAGGAATTATTGTCTGAAACTGTAACGTACGCGGAATCATCTATTTGCCGTCATAAAATTTTGCTGCATTATTTTGGTGAAGAATATCCTAAGGACAACTGCGAATCCTGCGACAATTGTCTCTACCCTAAAGAAAAGTTTGAGGGGAAAGATGATATCAAAATTGTACTGGACGTGGTGAAATCCCTAAAGCAGCAGTATAAGATTGATATGATTGCAGATGTGATTTCCGGTAAAAAGAGCGGTAATGTGAAGGCCATTAAACTGGACAAAACCAGTAATTTTGGAACGGGAATAGAAAAGGAAAAGAGATATTGGGTGATGATCATTCATCAGGCTCTGATACACCGATTTTTAGTGAAAGAGATTGAGAATTACGGGATTCTGAAATTGACTGAGGAAGGAAAAAAATTCATCAAAGAACCTTACAGCATCATGGTGGCGAAAGACCATGATTTTAATACGGATGATGATGAAGATGTATTTGTAAAACAGAGTGGGGGAACCGGAAGTGGTACGGATATTACACTATTTACCATGCTGAAGGACCTGAGAAAAGAAATTTCCAGGGAAGAGAACCTGCCCCCGTTTGTAATTTTCCAGGATACTTCTCTTGAAGATATGGCCATTCAATATCCCATTACAATGGAAGAAATGCAGCAGATTATCGGCGTTGGCGCCGGAAAAGCTGCAAAATACGGACAGCCTTTTCTGGAGCTGATATCTCAATATGTTGAAGAAAATGATATTACACGTCCGAATGACATCATCGTTAAATCGGTGGTCAATAAATCGGGATTGAAAGTTTATATTATTAAAAGCATTGATAGAAAACTTACTCTAAATGATGTTGCCCATGCAAAAAATCTTACCATGGATGAGTTGCTGACAGAAATTGAAAGAATTGTTTCTTCCGGGACAAGGCTTGATATCAATTATTATGTTGAGGTGCACGTGGACGAATATCATCAGGAAGACATTTTAGATTATTTTTCTGAAGCGGAAACTGATTCTATTGATGAAGCTTTAAAAGAATTGGGCGAAGCGGAATATAATGAAGAAGAAGTCCGGCTTATGCGTATTAAATATTTATCGGAAGTAGGGAATTAGTCGAATGAAAAAAAACATTTTTTTTCTTTTTTTAATGGCTTTTGTGTTATCGGGATGTTATAAGGATAATAAATTAAAAGTCACAAAACCAGTTAATTTAATCCCGGAAAACGAACTTGCCAACATCATAAAAGAGATGGATGTTATTCAGGGAATTGTGAGTTACAAACGTACTCATAATGTTTATAATCAACCTTCTGAGCAGGATTATTATAAGGTTTTATTTAAACATTATGAGGTTACCGCAGAACAAGTCAGGCAAAGCATAACATTTTATATCTCGCAGGGCAAAGTCATGGCCAATATTTATGATAAGGTTTTGTCGCAGTTTTCCATGGATGAAAGCATCCTTTATGAAGAGCAGAATGCGAAGGAGAGCCACAGGATGGATTCGACGGGTATTTTAAGGCTTCAGTGGAAACTTCATTGGATTTATTCACAGGACAGCGCGATCCCGTATAGCTTTAAACCTGTTTTTTAAAAGATATCTGATTAGGAAAAACAAAAAGAGAAACTCGTTGAGCTTCTCTTTTTTAGGCTATAATTCTGTTTTTTTATGCTTTTAATAATTTTCGCTGCTGGAAATTCCTTTCATAATGGAAACACTTCCACCTGCACCTATCCTGTTGGCCCCGGCTTGGATCATCGCGACAGCGGTATTATAATCGTGAATGCCACCGCTGGCTTTTACGCCCATTTTCGGTCCCACAACACGGCGCATTAAAGCGACGTCTTCAACAGTAGCCCCGGCTCCTGTAAATCCTGTGCTGGTTTTTACAAAATTGGCACCTGCCTTTTTAGAAATTTCACAAGCCAGTATTTTTTCTTCTTCTGTTAATAAAGAAGTTTCGATGATCACTTTTAAAAGCGTTGTACTGCGACAAGCCCTTTTTATAGCCCGGATATCTTCTTCAACCAGTTTCAGATTTCTTGATTTCAGGGCCCCGATATTCATTACCATATCCAGCTCGTGAGCACCGTTGGCAATGGCATTCCTGGCTTCAAAAGCTTTACTCCGGGTAGCCATTTCTCCAAGAGGGAACCCAATCACAGAACAAACTTTTATTGACGAACCCCTAAGTTTCTTTGTCACAAACTGAACCCAGGAAGAATTTACGCACACTGATTTGAATTTATAATGCAACGCTTCTTCGCACAACTGTTCAAATTGCTCTTGGGTAGCACCTGGTTTGAGCAAAGTGTGATCAATATATCCAGCCAGCTCTTCAGGGGTTATTTCATGGGAAGATACGCCCTCTGCCTTATTACTTTTTCCGGCATCTTCTTTATTCACTTTCTCAAGTTTTGAAAGGATCTCTTTCGTGATTTTTTCAATCAATTCGTTCTCATCCATTTTTACTTACATTCTTTCTATAGACATAATTTTATTAATTCTAGGCCAGTGCCTTCCACCTTCAAAACGTGTTTCGAGCCATAATTTTGCCATCGCAGCAATGTCGGAAACTGAATGCTGTAATGCTCCAATGGTCAATACATTGGCATTATTATGCGCACGGCTGTTAATGATTGTTTCTGGACTCCAGCACAACGCTGCACGTATACCTTTTACCTTGTTGCAGGCCATGGAAGAACCAATACCTGCAGCATCAAGCATTATGCCACGTTCGCACTCTCCACTCACAACTTTTTTAGCAACTTTAAGTGCAAAATCTGGATAATCGACTTTGGTAATGCCGTTGTCGGTGCCTACATCATATACAATGTATCCCAATGTTTCAAGGTATCGCTTGAGTGCTTCTTTTGTCTCAAATGCACCGTGGTCAGCGCCCAGTGAAACACGCTTTACGTGATCTTTAAGCCCGTCGTTTTGTTCCATTGTAATTTTCTTGTCTGTGCTTTTAAAATCTCTCCTGTTATGCAATCGTAAGTGTGAAGACTTTTTTCTTCTGTAACTCTTTTTTATCATATCATACCGAAATTTCATCCACTATGGCGGCCACCACAGTTTTTACGGTAAATATCTCATTATCTCGAATAACCTGTCTTGCAGAATTTCCTTCTTCAATGGTCAGCACTGTTTCTCCGGCGCCGGCCTGAACCATGTCGATGGCCAGAAATGCGGTTCCTTTCTCATTGCCATCAGGACCAATAGGTTGAATAATCAATATTTTTCTTGATTCGTAACCATGAGCCCTTATGGTTGAAACCACCGATCCGATCACTTTTCCTAGCCTCATTTACTTCCCCTTAATTCGATATTATCTACAATTCCCATGATGGCAGCATCGCAGGGGTTCATGGTTTCTTCAATTACCCGGCTGGCTTCTTTGCTGGTTTCATAATAAATTATTTCCCCGACGTTGGATTGCAGTGTATCTACTACCACAATGGCATCACCGTAAGGTTCTAGTTTCTCATTCATTGGTTGCACCAGAAGCAACTTCAGGCCTTCAAAAGATTCCACCTTTTGCGTGCTTACAACCCTGCCGATAACTTTACCAAATTTCATAGATAAAATACCATTAAATAATTCTAAAATAGTCAACCAGCGTACACCGTCTTTCACGGGTAAAAGTCCTGGCACGAGTCACACCTTCACCTGTGGGACTTGCAATGGTAAACGATGCAAAACCGGCACCGCCTTCTCCCAACCCTGCATAACTCGGTCCATTTTTGACAAAAATGGAACAATTCATGGCTTTGGCCATCTTGCTGAGTTTGGCTATGTTAAGCGAATGCATAATAGCCGTATGCCTAAATCCGTGTTCACAACGGACGGCCAAATCGATGGCATCATCAACATTGGGAACTCTAACCAGGGGCATCACGGGCATTAGCTGTTCGGTCCAAACCAAAGGATGATTTGTATCTACTTCGCAAAGTAAAAGCCTGGTTGATTCAGGAACGTTTAACCCGATGGCGCTGGCAATCTTGGATGCATTTTGACCAACAAATTTTTTATTTGGAGCACCTTCGTGCCCCGGTCCTCCGGGGTCGTTGATAACCAATTCCGTTACTTTGTGAACCTGCTCAGGAGTTAGTAAATAGGCTCCGTTTTTTTGCATCTCAGCTTTTAGAGCGTCAGCCACAGAATCCACAACAATAGTTTCTTTTTCGCAAATACAGATCAGATTGTTATCAAAACTGGCCCCGGCAACGATATCTTTTCCTGCTTTAACAATATCGGCGGTTTCGTCTACAACGCAAGGGGGATTTCCCGGACCGGCAGCAATGGTTTTTTTGCTGGTCTTCATAGCCTCTTTTACTACAGCCGGGCCTCCGGTTACCACTAAAATAGATATTTTGGGATGGTTCATCATCTCCTGCGCTGACTCAATGGTAGGATTTTCAATGGTTGTGATTAAATTCCTTGGGCCACCGGCTTCTACAATCCCCTTGTTTAAAATACTAATCAATGAAGCCGAAACATTTTTTGCAGCAGGGTGTGTGTTGAAAACCACCGAATTGCCGGCAGCAATCATGCCAATACAATTGCTGATAATAGTTGCTGTAGGGTTAGTGCTGGGAGAAATAGAACCAACAACCCCGTGCGGTGCGCGTTCAACCAGAGTAAGTCCATGTTCATCAGAAAAAGCTTCCGGTTGGATGTCTTCTACCCCAGGTGTTTTTTTAATGGCCAGTTCATTTTTCATAACCTTATCTTCCCAGCGCCCCATTCCTGTTTCCTCACCGGCCATTTTCGCGATCATGGCAACATTTTCTTTGGATACTTTACGAATGTTGGCAATGATGTCTTTTCGGACTTCCAAAGTCAATTTTCCCAGTTCGAAAAAAGCGACTTCTGCTGCTTCCACCGCCTGATTGATTGTAGAAAATATTCCCATTTTATCCAGGTGGTGGCTAATATCATTTTCTAATTTGAGGTCTCTTAAAGCCTCACGAACCATTTGCCTTATGTTTTCTTCTAAATTATCCATGTGTCAATTTCTTTTCACATAAAAAAAGGTCTGATTTCCTTGTGTGGTTGTGGAATAATGGTATCCATTCCCAACAGATTTTTTTGTTTGGCTTTAGCGGTTCCGGCTTTTACAGCTGCCTGAACAGCATCCAGGCTACCAATCATTTTAACATAAGATTTTCCGCCATAACCGTCAGCCAGGCGGATTTCAATGATCTTTACACCCCCTTCTTTGGCAGCGCTGTCAGCGGATTCTATGCCTGAAACAATAGATAAAGTTTCAATGATTCCGATAGTATCCCATTTGCCCGTGTTAATGGTGTTTCCGATAGCAGGTATCACATCAGGATGAACCTGTGGAAGGAAAAGTTTGTCAACAATAAAATCGCTTCCGGTTTCATAGCCGGCTTTGTAAGCGTATTCAACCGAAGCTACATCGCCGCTGAAAATGATTAGGTATTTTCCTGAGCTTATGGTTCTTGCATCAATAATCTGAATGGGTGCTACTTTTACCATCTGATCAAGCGCTTTGATTCCAATTACGATGCTATTGAACTCTAAAGCTCCAAGAACAATTATGTTTTCCTTTTCCATTTATTTTTTATAAACCACTTTATCGTCTTCATCAATTTTATCAATAATTCCAACAATGATAGCGTCAACAGCTTTGTTGCGTGTTGTTGGAGTTTCGCGGGCAGAGGTACTTTCGGAAATCATCACCATCTCATCTTTTCCGGCACTTACCAGATCGATGGCTACCAGAAACTCGTTTTTGATCTTCCCGGCCTGGGTGCATTTATTGACCAATAAATACCTTCCTCCGGGAATGTCAAAGCAGTTTTGGCTGCTTGTTATGGTGCCTTCAACGATACCTAAGATCATGGATTTAATTGTTTTTCTGGTAAGTAATGGTTCCCTTCTTTTCAATAATATCGACAATAGCCGTTACTGTAGCATCAGTAGGTAAACCTTTTGTGTTTTCTGTCATACGGGCGCCACTGCCGGAAACATACAGAACAATTTCGTCGATTCCGGCTCCAACGCTGTCTATGGCAACAACAAAATCGTTTTTGCCCTCCAGGCTGGTGGGGTCAACTTTTTCAAGCAACAACAATTTAACCCCACCCATTTCCGGTGTTTTCTGACTTGAAACAACTGTCCCTTTTACTCTGGCTAAGATCATGTTTTATTTTTGGTTTTTGCGGCCTAAAGGCAGGGCGCTGTCAACATTGTTATGAGGACGAGGAATGATGTGGCTGGAAACAATCTCTCCAACTTTTTCTGCTGAACGTAGTCCGGCGTCCACAGCGGCTCTTACAGAAGCTACATCTCCACGGACTATTGCGGTTACATATCCGCCGCCTGTTTTTTCATAGCCTATCAATTCTACCTTGGCAGCTTTTACCATGGCATCAGAAGCTTCTACCATGGCAGCAAAGCCACGGGTTTCGATCATTCCTAAGGCATCTGTATTAAAATCAGACATAATTTCATCTCCTATTTTTTTAAATGATTAATAATTTTTCCGACCTTTTATCTCGGCCAAACGTTTTTCAACAATGGTTTTGCATTCCAGTACTTCAGCTTCGGGGCCACTGATATACACACGGCCGAATTTCCCAAAACCCATTACTTCAATAAGTTTAATATGAGCTGCTTTTTCAGCTTCATTGGCAGCATAATAAGCATATCCTGCCGGTTCCATTTCCAACACATAAAGTGTTTCACCTCGCAGTAACATCATGCCGTGACGTGTTCTGTTTACCAATTGTGCATGATGGTCATCTATGTTTTTAATTAACTGGCTGGTAAGGATCCTGGGTTTCATTCGGTTAGCTTCGATCTGGCCAATAGTTTTTAAAACCGCTTCACCGGCCTGGCGGGTATCGCCCTGACTGTCAGAATGGATTTCAAGCATTCCATAGGCACGTTCAACAATTTGCATTCCGGGCAAAACATTGGTAGCCTTGATGGAAATGTCTGTCAAAGCGTTAATCTCAATACCAGGAGCAATTTCTATGATACAACTAGCTTGTCCGCTCACAGGGAGAAAACCCCTTGAAACAGTTGCAATATAGGAAGCCATCTGAAGCTGCAGAGAATCTAAGAAGATATAGGTTCTTAAGTCAATTTTTGATTGGGATTCATTCATCTTTTAAACTATTTAATAGTATTTCCGCCTAAAGGAAGCGCGGAGTCAACATTAGCATGAGGGCGTGGAATAATATGGGAAGAAACAATTTCACCCACCTTTTCTGCAGCACGCAGACCGGCATCTACAGCAGCGCGCACTGAAGCAACATCGCCGCGAACAATGGCTGTAACATAACCACCACCTGTTTTTTCGTAGCTTACCAGTTCAACTTTAGCGGCTTTTACCATAGCATCTGAAGCTTCTACCATGGCTGTAAAACCCCGGGTTTCGATCATGCCCAGGGCCGACATTTCTTTTTGTTCCATTTTATGATTTTTAAAGATTAACCTTAATTAATTCAATAGTTTAAACAAGACTTGTAATGCAAAATTAAAAAAATTCCAGATTTTGTGTTTCATACCATCGTGATATGTAAAGATAGCATATTTATTGCTTACGAAAAACCTGAAAATACAAGAATGGATTAAGTAATTTTTATCTGTCAAACCGAATTTTAATCAGTTTCATCCTTAAAGCAAACCATTTTGCCCTGGGTTATAGAAAAAAATTCCTTTTTTCTGTTTTGGATAAAAATCTTTATTGATAAGGTTGGAAAAAGGGAATAGAAAAACGTAAAAAATGGTTTCCGAAATCGGAAATTATCCAAAAATGTAAATAAAAAACGTTTTTTCTCCATTAATAAATCTTGTTTAAAGTTACTGATAATTTCTTTGAATGAATTGCAACATTTATATTATCAACACTTTAAAACATAAATTGAACAATTTCAAAGTTATGGCATAACAGTTGTACATGCCTGTATATTATGAAACCCGCAGAATTAATAAACGGTAAGAAGGGCTTAAAGGTCAGAACACACAAATATTATAAGTGTAGCCGTTGTGATTATGTTTCGATCATTAAAGATTCCTTGTGCCCGATATGTGTTAAAGATGGTTACATGATAAAACTTAAGTAAAATGAGAGAGGTGGAGTTGAACCAAACAGTTTCAGTTGAAGAAATCGCCATTTCCGGTTTAAAAGAACTGAATGTTGCGGAGATTTCAGCTAAGATTTTTGAAAAAGGTGATAGGGTTTATTTTTTTGATAAAATGGATTCCAGCCATTATCGCCTTTTTTCCGTCATTAACAAGCGATCCTTTTTCCTTTAACAGGGCAGAATGCCCGATTCCCACCTGAAAAAAGCCCACTGCGTTCCTGTTGTGGGTTTTTTATTCATAATGTGGTTTAATACCCCGACCCAGAGAGTCGGGAACAATAATGTTTGCAAAGCAAACTCCTTTTAATCCCTAACTTTCCCCCAAATACGTAATATTTTTCAACAAAATGCTTGCTA
>CAZPPK010000030.1:0-24282 GCA_964588415.1 uncultured Lentimicrobiaceae bacterium | reverse complement strand
AATCATTTTACACAAATGAATGGAAGATGGTTTAGTAAAGCTGCCAATTCTTTTTTAATTATTGATCAACAATCATTTAAATGTTCTCATCGCAATAAAGAGTTACCTTCTCTATGTGTTTCCCTTAGAGCAGATTAAGGGATTACCCCTAGATGAACAAATTAAGATAGCTTTTATATTTGGACGATTTTAGAAAAAACAATTGAAAATCAATGTTATTTAATAACTAAACTCAAAAAATTATGTTTGATACAGGGACAACAACGTTTATGATTCTGTCCACCAGCCTTGTGATGTTGATGACACCGGGACTTGCTTTTTTCTACGGTGGGTTGGCCAGTAAGAGAAACATTCTGGGAATCATGATTCAAACCTTTGCATCGTTGGGAATTACCACCGTGCTATGGATTTCTTTTGGCTACTCATTATGCTTTAGCGGAGGCCAGGGAGAAATTTTTGGAAACTTTCATCAGGTTTTCCTGAACGGAATTCCGTTTTCGGAAGCATTTCAAGGAGCAGGCGGAAAGTATCCGACCTTTATTTTTGTGGCTTATCAAATGATGTTTGCCATTATCACCCCGGCCCTGATCACAGGCGCGTTTGTAAACAGGGTCACTTTTAAGGCCTACCTAATCTTTCTTGTAGTTTGGCAGGTTCTTGTTTACTATCCTTTTGTACACATGGTATGGGGCGGTGGACTGTTAGCCCAATGGGGTGTTGAAGACTTCGCCGGCGGTTTGGTAGTTCATGCCATTGCAGGTTTTGCCGCACTGGCTTCCGTATTTTATGTTGGTAAACGGCACGACCGTCAATCGCCACCAAACAGCATTCCGCTGGTGGCCATTGGTACAGGTTTGCTATGGTTTGGATGGTATGGTTTTAATGCAGGCAGTGAGTTGAAAGTTGATGACATCACCACACTCGCTTTCCTTAACACCGACGTTGCCGCTTCATTTGCAGCCGTAACCTGGCTCGTTATTGAATGGATTCATGTAGGGAAACCGAAATTTGTCGGGCTGTTGACCGGTTCTGTAGCAGGATTGGCAACCATTACTCCGGCTGCCGGATATGTACCCTTGTGGGCTGCCATAATCATCGGCATTACCGCATCCAGCGTTACTTACCTTGCCGTTAGTTTAAAAAATAAATTAGGATGGGATGATGCTTTGGATGTTTGGGGCGTTCACGGGATGGGTGGCGTAACCGGGATGATCTTACTTGGTGTTTTTGCTTCTTCCAACATTAACGGACAAAGCGGTTTACTCCAGGGTAATGTGGCATTCTTTGCAAAAGAATCTATCTCAGTAATTGCAGGGGCAGCTTATGCATTTGTATTCACTTACCTGATGCTGTTCCTAATCAATAAGATTACACGTGTCAGAGTTTCCAGCGAAGATGAAGATCTCGGCCTTGACTATTCCATTCATGGTGAAAAAGCCTACGATGACGGTGCTTTGTAATATGAAATGATGAAATCAATGAAAGGCCGCTTTTTGTAAAAGCGGCCTTTTTTATTTCAATTTCCCTGATGAACCTGTTTATCAGGATCTTTCATCTCTATAACCAAAGAAAGCCATTGATTTTAAACGCAATCGTTTTCATATAGAAAAGCATATATGTTATTTATTATACTCGTATCATAACATGATGATATTGAGCACATTTTATCCAACTGTAATTCCACACTCAAACCCACAATGCCTTTGATGAAATAGAATTTAAAGGTGTACTTTTGCATCAAATAAAAAAGTATTATGGCAAAAAAGACAAAGATCGTTGCCACTTTAGGCCCTGCCAGTGACAATATTCCCACAATTAATAAACTCATTCGGGCAGGGGTAGATGTTTTCAGGTTAAATTTTTCCTACGGAACGCATGAGAGTCATTACAAGAGCTTTCAACGGATTCGTGAATGTGCTGAAAAACAAGGAAAAGATGTCGCCATCATGCAGGACATTTGCGGACCAAAGATTAGAATCAAAGGTATGAAAGGTATTCACGAGATCAAAAAAGGTGATACCTTGATCATGTCTAAAATTGCAGATGGAGAATCTTTTAGTATCACCTACCCACAAATCATCGATCAGTTAAATCCGGGCGATGAAGTTTTTTTTGCTGATGGAACTGTAAAAGCACGTGTCGATTCAAAAAGCAAAGATACTTTGGTTTTAAAAGCATTGACCCGTGGCATGTTGCGTGAAGGAAAGGGCGTAAATATTCCCAAAGCCGGCATAAAAATGTCAGCTCTTACAGAAAAAGATAAAGATGATCTGCGTTTCGGGGCACAAATTGGCATTGACCTGGTTGCCGTTTCCTTCGTAGAAACCAAACAGGATATCCTGGATGCAAAGAAAATACTCAGCGAAAACAATTCTGATGCCTGGGTCATTGCCAAAATAGAAAGAAAATCTGCCCTAAAAAATCTGGACGAAATTTTGACTGAAGTAAACGGCCTGATGGTTGCCCGAGGCGATTTGGGCGTTGAAGCTGGAATGTTTGTTCTTCCAGCGCTTCAAAAAGAGATCATTCGTAAAGCCAATAAAAATGCGTTACCGGTTATTACGGCAACACAAATGTTGACATCCATGCTGCACTCGCCTTATCCCACCCGTGCTGAAATTTCCGATATCGCCAACGCCGTTTTTGATGGAACCGATGCCGTGATGCTTTCTGATGAAACTGCTGTGGGTGAATTTCCTGTGGAAGCAGTAAAAGTCATAACCCAAACCCTGCATACCACCGAAAAGAATTTCACGTATCAAAAAGAAACCAAATTTTCGAAAGAGGAAGCCTTTGCCCATGCTGCTGCCGAACTATCCCAATTTGTAAAATGCAAAGCCATTGCCAGCATTTCTACTACCGGTGCTATCGTAAGGCAAATCTCGAAATTTCGTCCGAAAAGGGATATCCTTGCTATTACTTTTAACGAACGTCTTAAAAATCAGTTGGCACTGGTCTGGGGCGTGAAAAAAACGTTCATTATTAAACAGGATGTCAGCGAAACAAAAATGATCTATCAGTTTTTGAAACTGGTTGACAACACAGATGACTATATCATCACCATGGGTTCAAAAACCGGAAAGAAAGGGACTACCAACATGGTACGCATCATAGACAAAACTGAAAAAGAGAAAATTTTCAAGCGCTTCCTTCCTGAATAACCAGATAAACCTTTTCTTTTTCTTCGGGCAAATGCAAACAGTTTTTTTACCTTTGTGCTGTGATTGAAGCATTTCTAAAATATATTGAAGAAAACAAACTGTGTGAACCCAAAGAAAAAATCCTGCTGGCCGTAAGTGGTGGCGTGGACTCGGTGGTGATGTTGCATCTTTTTTCAAAGACAAACTATTCTATTGCAATAGCGCATTGTAATTTTCAATTGAGAGGAAATGAATCAGATGGTGACGAAGCTTTTGTTAGAAATCTTGCAGAAAAATTTCACATCCGGATCTTTGTAAAAAGGTGTGAGACAAAGGAGTACGCCAAAGAAAAAGGAATCAGTATTGAAATGGCTGCGCGTGATCTCCGTTACGACTGGTTTGATCAAATATGCAAAACAGAAAAATTCCAAAAAGTAGCTATCGGCCACAACTGCAACGACGATGAAGAGACCTTTTTCATCAAACTATTACGGGGTTCAGGTCTGAGTGGTCTGAAAGGAATTCCGCTCCAAAGGGGAAACCTGTTTCGCCCGTTGATATTTGCATCACGTAAGGAAATCCTTGCTTACTCCAAAAAGAACAAACTCGCTTTCCGCGAAGATTCGACCAATGCCACCGACGATTATTTACGCAACCGCGTCCGTCATCATTTTCTTCCTTATTATGACAAGAAATTCCCCGGCAGTACAAATGCCTTGCATCACAGCATGGAAAAGTTAAAAGAAGAAGAACTGCTTTTCAGACAAATGCTGGAAGAAAAAAAACAACAGCTTTTCCATAAAGAAAAAGGGAATATTCTGTTTAAAATTCCTGAAATTCAAAAGTTTAAGCCCTTAAAAACCTGGCTTTTCTATCTGTTAGAAGAGTTTGGTTTCAATCGCTCAACAACCGATCAGATGGTGACGGCAATTGACTCAGGTTTGAACGGGCAGCTTTTTTATTCTGAAAAATATGCACTTCTCCTTGACAGGGAAAAACTCATCATCAAAGAAACCGGAGATGGACTGTCGAAAGAAATCCTTATCCAAAATAAGGAAGGGGAAATGGAATCTCCTGTATCTTTGAAATGGGAAATTGTAAAAAAAAGCCTTCTTTTTCCATTTGAAAAAAGCCCGGACGTTGCCTTTTTCGACACCGGGAAATTAAGCTTTCCACTCAAACTCCGTCACTGGCAGGAAGGCGACCGATTTATTCCTTTCGGGATGAGAGGCAGTAAACTGGTGAGCGATTATTTTATTGATGAAAAAATCAGCCGGTTTGAGAAAGAAAATATCTGGTTGCTAATTTCGGAAGATAAAATCCTTTGGGTAATAGGGCACCGGGCTTCTAACCTCTTTCGGGTGCGTAAGCAAACCCAAAATATTTTTAAAATTTCCTTTCAGCGATAGCTTTGGCTCATTCCGGATGTAAGATTTTTCTGTTTTGGACGTCAAACCCGTAGTAAGAATAGTTTATTTTTGTTCAAATTTTGATTAAAACCACTGTTTTATATGAAACGTTTGTTGTTTATATTGATTGGGTTCATCCTGCTGACATTTTCTGCATCAGCACAAATTGAGAACCCCGTAAGTTGGACTTATACCTCGAAACAGGTTTCAGCTAATGAATATGACCTGATTTTTAAAGCAGCAATAGAAAGCCCCTGGCATCTTTATTCACAGGATATTCCCATGGCGCCACCGGCTACCACTTTTAAATTCGACAAAGACACTGCGTTTACTTTGCTGGGAAAAGTGGCGGAAAAAGGCAAAGTCATCAAAGAATATGACAAGAACTTCAGGATGGTGTTGAAATATTATAACGACAGCGCTATCTTTATCCAAAAGGTAAAAATGAATGCACGCGGAGCCGTGGTGAAAGGCGTTGTTACTTTTATGAGTTGTAACGACACCCAGTGTTTACCGCCACAGGATCTGGATTTTTCCTTCACATTGGGAAAAGTAAACCCTCCCACAAAGGCAGTCATCTCAGCCGGGAACCAGGAAAATGGAAGTAGCAAGATCACCATCGGTGGGAATAAAAAAACGCTCTGGGGATTTTTTGTCCTGGCTTTTATCGGAGGCCTTATCGGAATTCTTACTCCTTGTGTTTTCCCAATGATTCCCATGACGGTCAGTTTCTTTATGAAGGAAGGCCAAAGCAAAGCCAAGAGTAAGATGCAGGCGCTAATGTATGGTTTGAGCATTATTCTTATTTATACTTTAATCGGTTCGGTTTTGGCTGTTATTGCAGGACCAAACTTTGCAAATTGGCTCAGCACATATTGGCTTCCCAACATTTTGTTCTTTTTGATATTTGTGATTTTTGCGCTTTCCTTTTTTGGCCTGTTCGAGATTACCCTCCCACACTGGCTGATCAACAAATCCGACCAAAGTGCTGACAAAGGTGGGTTTATGGGACCTGTGTTCATGGCCTTAACGCTGGTTTTAGTTTCATTTAGTTGTACTGGGCCCATCGTTGGCACCATCCTTGTTGAATCTGCAGGAGGGGCTGTTATTAAACCCATTGTTGGAATGTTTGGCTTCTCACTGGCGTTTGCGCTTCCATTTACGCTTTTTGCCTTTTTCCCATTCTGGCTCTCCAATCTGCCCAAATCGGGTGGCTGGCTGAATTCGGTAAAGATCGTGTTGGGATTTTTGGAGCTGGCGCTGGGACTTAAATTCCTGAGTATTGCTGACCAAACCTATCATTGGCAAATCCTGAACCGCGAAGTGTACCTTGCCATTTGGATTGTTATTTTTGCCTTACTCGGCCTCTACCTTCTGGGCAAGATAAAATTTGCTTTTGACGAAGATGCTCCTTATGTGACCGTTCCACGTTTGATTTTGGCCATCATCACTTTTAGCTTTGTGGTTTACATGATTCCTGGTATGATTGGCGCTCCTTTGAAAGCCCTTTCGGGATATTTGCCGCCGCGAACCACTATGGATTTTGATTTAAATGCGGTTATCCGCCAAAATATTCAGACATTCTCAGGTTCGCCGGGAAATTCGCAAACCAGCGAAATCTGTGCAACCCCAAAATATCATAATTTTCTGGAGCTTCCGCTGGGTCTGCAGGGATATTTCGACTATGATCAGGCAGTAGCCTGTTCCAAAGAGCAAAATAAACCGATTTTCATTGATTTCACCGGACACGGATGCGTGAACTGCCGGGAAATGGAAGCCAATGTTTGGTCTGATCCAAGCGTACTGAAAATTCTTAAAAATGATTATGTGATTTTGGCCTTATATGTGGATGACAAATATAAACTTCCTGAATCAGAATGGATCAAATCCACCTATGACGGGAAGTGGAAAAAGACACTGGGAAAAAAGGATGCTGATTTTCAAATCACTAAATTCAGGGTAAATGCACAGCCATTTTATGTGTTGATGGACAACGATGGCAACGTCTTAACACAACCCAAAGCTTATGATCTGAACCCGGACCATTTTATAAAATTTTTAAAAACCGGTATCAAAAACTTTAAAGATCATAAAAGCCTGTTTAATATTAACAATAAGTAAATACCCCATCTTGCGTAACCTTAACATTACTATCCGGATTCAATAGTCCGGGTCTGCCTCCCACCATCTTTTCGTTAAGACTTGAACAAGATTCAGTATCTTCATTTTTTTTGATCTTAAATAACTTGTTTTTCAAAGCATTAAGTCTTTTTACAAAAATTTAACCTAAACTTTCTTGCGAAAAATGTTGTACTGAAAGATATTTATTTACATTTGTCCCGTTACAATACGACGATGAAACATACCAGGTCATATCGCTTTTATTTCTTTTTTTACTTTTATTTTAAAAGCAAAATGGGATAAAGCATGTATTGACCAGATTTAATAATAAAGACAATATAATGAAGAGTCCCGGGAGAAATTTCGGGACTCTTTTTTTTTGATAAAAGCAAGACGAAATGATGAAAATTGCGATGCAGGGGGTAAAAGGTGCGTTTCACGAAATCGCCATAGAAAAATACTTCAAAGATCTTGAATATGAAGTGGTTCCTTGCAGCACTTTCAATGAGTTGTTTGACGCACTCCAGTTCCAGAAAGCGCACTACGGAATGGTTGCCATTGAGAACTCTATCGTGGGGAGTATTTTGCCCAACTACACTTTACTGAAAGATTCGGGATTGAAAATTCTCGGAGAGGTTTATCTGAGGATTGAACAACATTTGCTGGCCCTTCCGGGACAAGAGATCAAAGACATCAAAAGGGTTTATTCCCATCCCATGGCCATCCAGCAATGCAAAGAGTTCCTTGATCCGTTGCGCCATAAAGGCGTCCAATTAGTGGATGCGGAAGATACTGCGTTAAGCGCCCAGTGGATCAATAAAAATAAAAAAGCAAAAGCTGCTGCCATTGCCAGCCGGCTGGCCGCCAAACTTTACAATCTGGAAATCATTGCCGAAGGCATTGAAACAAATAAGAAAAACTTCACTCGGTTTTTAGTCATTTCCAGCAAGAAAAACTATAAGAAGAGCCGAAACGGAAAAGTGATTAACAAGTCATCGATTTATTTCATCCTTCCCCACGAGCAGGGCCGACTATCACAGATTTTATCGGTGCTTTCATTCTACAAAATAGATCTTACCAAAATACAGTCATTACCCATTGTTGGGCGCGAATGGGAGTATCTGTTTTACGTGGACCTGAATTTTGATGATTATGAAATATACAAACAGGCGATAAGTGCTATAAGGCCTTTGATCAGTGAATTAAAAATATTGGGAGAATACCAGAAAGGAGAAAAGTACTATGAAAATTAAAACAGCAGACCGGTTGGAAAGTGTTAGTGAATACTATTTTTCGCGAAAGCTGAAGGAAATTGCCGCCATGAATACGCAGGGTCTTGATGTCATCAATCTCGGCATCGGGAGCCCGGATATGGCACCTTCGCTGAATACCGTGGAGACGCTTGTCAGCGAAAGCAGGAAAAGGGAAAACCATGCTTATCAGAGTTATACTGGAATTCCCGCTCTACGCGAAGCTTTTGCACAATGGTATCAGAAATATTTCCATGTCGGGCTGAATCCTGCATCGGAAATTCTTCCGCTAATGGGTTCCAAAGAAGGCATCATGCACATTTCCATGGCTTTTTTAAATCCCGGTGATGAAGTGTTGGTTCCCAATCCAGGTTATCCGGCTTATGCTGCCGTTGCCCGGCTGGTGGATGCAAAAATTCGTTACTACGAACTGAAAGAAGAAAACACCTGGCTACCGGATTTGGAAGCTATCCAAAATACTGATCTGTCAAAGGTTAAACTGATGTGGGTCAATTATCCCAACATGCCAACGGGAGCCAGAGCCACAAAACAGCTTTTCAGTGATTTGATTGATTTCGGTCATAAGAACAACATTCTAATCGTCAACGACAATCCATACAGCTTCATTTTGAATGAAGAGCATCTGAGTTTGCTTAGCATTCCCGGTTATGATGAAGTGGCACTGGAGCTGAATTCTTTGAGCAAATCACACAATATGGCCGGGTGGCGCGTGGGAATGGTAGCAGGCCATGAAGAGTACATTCAATCTATTCTGAAGGTGAAAAGCAACATGGATTCTGGAATGTTCAAACCTTTGCAAATGGCTGCTGCCAAAGCTTTAGAAGAAGATGACAACTGGTTTGCCGATATCAACAAAGTTTATAAAGAGCGACAAAAACAAATATTCCGAATGCTGGATCATCTGGAATGCGCCTACAATCCAAATCAGATAGGGATGTTTGTCTGGGCAAAAATACCTGCCCATTGCTCCGGTTCGGAAAAATTTTCCGATAAAGTACTGAAAGAAAGTTCCGTCTTTATGACCCCGGGATTTATTTTCGGCAGCGGTGGCGAAAGCTATGTCCGCCTTTCGCTTTGCGCGGAAGAGAGCAGGTTGATGGAGGCTGAATCAAGAATCAAAAAAACTTTTTCAAAAACAGAGAAGGTCTATCAGACCATAAATTAAGGATGATGGGAGAAAATAAAAAATCAGAAATGAAAGTGTGTGTTGTCGGTTTGGGGCTGATCGGCGGCTCGTTGGCACTCGACTTAAAAAAACGAGAGTTTGCCGATGTGATTATTGGTGTGGACAACAACCTGCAACATGCCAACATTGCCAAACTCAGCAAACTGGTAGACAAAACCACAAATCTGGAAAAAGCAGTTTCGCTTTGCGACCTGATTGTGTTGGCGACCCCCATCGACGCCACAAAAAAACTACTTCCGGAAGTACTGGACCTTTGCAACGGAACAAAAAAAGTGGTTACCGATGTGGGTTCTACCAAAGCCGGTATTGCTGCGGAAGTAAAAAACCACCCGAACCGCAAGCAATACGTGGCTTCGCATCCTATGGCCGGAACAGAATTCTCAGGACCGCTGGCAGCTATCAGCCGGTTGTTTGATTACAAACCTGCAATTATTTGCGACCACCGCGACAGTTCGCTTCAGGCACTTTCGGTTGTTAAACAGATGTATGAAACGCTGCACATGAAAGTCATTTACATGGATGCCCATGAACATGACGTGAGCGCGGCTTATGTTTCCCATATTTCTCATCTTACTTCTTTTGCTCTTTCGCTTGCTGTGCTGGAAAAGGAGAAAGATGAGAAAAGAATCCTGGACCTTGCCAGTGGAGGGTTTGCATCTACGGTACGGCTGGCGAAAAGCTCTGCCGAGATGTGGGTTCCTGTTTTTGATCAGAACTCAGAATACGTAATGGAAGTGCTTGATACTTATATCAATAAACTTATGTTGTTCCGTAATGCCATCGATAAAAAAGATCATCAGCAATTAACAGATTTAATTCACGAATCCAATAAAATTCAAAAAATACTATAATCCATAAGATCATGACCATTCAAGCAGAAATAAAACCCCTATCACAATGGGAAGAATATCATAACAGGCCGCTCGTTATTGCCGGCCCATGTAGTGCCGAAACGGAAGAACAGGTGATTGAAACTGCCATCGGTTTGAAAGAAACCGGTAAAGTGGATATTTACCGTGCCGGTATCTGGAAGCCACGGACACGCCCCAATTCATTCGAAGGCGTAGGTTCTAAAGGACTTGGCTGGCTTAAAAAAGTCAAGCAGGAAATAGGATTGCCAATTACCGTAGAAGTGGCCAATACCAAACATGTTTACGAAGCACTCAAGTTCGGGGTAGATATTCTTTGGATTGGTGCCCGGACCACGGCCAACCCTTTTGCCATGCAGGAAATCGCCAATGCCATGAAAGGAGCAGATATTGGTGTCCTGATAAAAAACCCTGTGAACCCTGATCTGGAACTCTGGATTGGCGCCATTGAACGAATTTCCAATGCAGGGATCAGTAAAATCGGGTTGGTTCACCGTGGTTTTTCAACCTATGAAAAAACACTTTACAGGAACCTTCCGCAATGGCAAATCCCCATCGAAATGAAAAGCCGTTTGCCGGAAATTCCCATGATCAACGATCCAAGCCATATCGGTGGCGATTCAGCACTGTTGCTGGATATTTCCCAAAAAGCCATGGATCTGAATTATGACGGATTGATGATCGAATCTCATTGCAATCCCAAAGAAGCCTGGAGCGATGCAAAACAACAGATTACCCCAAAGGAACTGGGACAATTACTAGATAGTCTTGTGTTACGCGATCCGCTTCCTCATGATGAAAACCAGTTGAATGTTTTGGACGAACTCCGTCAGAAAATTAACTGGCTGGATGACCAGTTTCTGGATCTTATCGAAAGCAGAATGCAGATTGTGCAATCCATCGGCGAATACAAAAAAAGAAACAATATCAGTGTTTTACAGAGTTCGCGATGGGAAGAGATCATCTATAAAAGCATTGAAAAAGGTGCCAAAAAAGGATTGAGTCGCGAGTTCATCAATAAGGCTTTTAAAGCCATCCATCAGGAATCCATCAACCATCAGATGGAAATTTTGAACGGGAAGAAGGACTGAAGAACTTTGTTTTATTCTATAATAATCAATGCCGGCCCGGGATTTGTAATCCTGACCTTTTGGGAGACAAT
Source organism: uncultured Lentimicrobiaceae bacterium (assembly GCA_964588415.1). Classification (GTDB taxonomy): domain Bacteria; phylum Bacteroidota; class Bacteroidia; order Bacteroidales; family F082; genus Sulfidibacterium. Next base: position 13,124 of record CAZPPK010000030.1, on the reverse strand, counting down.
GGTCAGACTGTTGTAAGACAATTGTATGACAACCGTATCACAAAGTAAAATGAATGAATTAATACGCTTTTTTCAAATAGAGAAGCTAAAGGATGCCGACATAAAGGGCACGTCCTTTTACTCCGGCAATGAGAGATGATTCTTCAAAGTGGGCTCGCATCTCAGTTTCAAACTGCTTTTTGAAATTCAGATAATCACTTCGTTCTATGAATTCAAGAAACTTAGCAATGGGTTCTGTCGGACCATAAAAATCATGGATCACGACTTGTTGCCTTGCAATTCGTTTCATTTCATTCAAAACTTTTGATCGTTTTTCTGCTTTCATACCATGCAGGACGAAAGTGGCTGTAACGATATCAAAAGACTTCTTTTCAAAATGCGACAAATTTTCCGCATTCTGAAGTATAAATTGTATTTCAGGATGCCTGCTCCTGGCAACTTTCAGCATTTTTTCAGTAAAATCTGCTCCGGCAACTTTCTGAAGATCATACTTATTTAGCGAAGCTAGCCAGGCACCTGTTCCACAACCCACATCCAAAACCGATTTTCCTTTTAAAGGAATATGCTGATCCAACAAAGCAGCCATTTTCCTGAAATTTTCGTGCGTTCCCCTGTCAATAATACCATAAAAAGGAGCTATTAGGTCAAAAATAAAATGAGCCCTTTTGTCCGCGTCCTTTGAAAAATAGTTCATGGTTCCCATAACCGGCAAAAATATGATTTCTTTAGTTAAAATTTTTCTTCCAACCCGTTATCATTCATGTGCATCAGTTTCTTTTCTCCGCTACGATACCCGGAAAACAAAAATACGTAGTTTCTACGTGTTTTTTCTATACTTTTGACTATCCTGAACAAGTTCTATTGTGTTCTGAACATAAAGCATTCTTATCATGAAAAATTTAAAAAAGTGGATCGTATTAATTGTGGTCATTTTTGCACTGATGTATTTAATGGGTTTATTCATCAACTATTACGCCGACTGGCTTTGGTTTGACAACCTGCATTATGCCTCGGTTTTTGGTACGATGATCTTTTCCCAGGCTATATCTTTTTCGCTGTTCTTCGTCATCTTCTTTGTCTTCGCAGCCATTCATGTAAATATAGCCTATCGCAGAGGAAGTCCAAGCCGGCAAAACAGTTTTCTGCCGGAAGATGATCCGCGCCAGCTGATTCTACCTTTATATAAGGGTAAAGCCATATTCTGGTTTTGGAGTATCGTAATCTTATTTTTCGCTATCATTCTGGGCTCTTCTGCATCAAGCCACTGGAGCGAGTTTTTGCAATTTACACATCCGGTATCCTTCGGCCTTAAGGACCCCATTTATGGAAAAAATGTAGGATTTTATATTTTCAAACTTCCTACCTATGAATTTATTTCAGGATGGTACCTGTTTATGGTGGCACTTACATCTATTGCCGTAGTGTTTTCCTATTATCTCGACAGTGCCTTTGTCATTACAGGAAATCATTTTCACATTCCAAACCCAGTCAAAAACCATCTTTTGAATTTGGCCGGATTCTTTTCCCTGGGACTTGCAGGTTCATATATAATGAAGCTTTTAAATATTTTATATTCTTCAAACGGAGTAGCCTACGGACCTTCCTACATGGATGTTCATGCACAGATTCCGGCTTACTGGACCATTTTTGTGGTAACGATTGTCGTTACCATCCTCCTGTTTCTCTCACCGGTAATCAAAAAAAAGAAAACCATTTTATATGGCGTTGCAGCCTGGGTGGTCGTTTTGGTTGGATTCGTATGGATCTACCCCAGCCTGATTGAGCAATACGTTGTTAAACCCAACGAATTGAAAAAAGAGACTCCGTACATTATGAACAACATTAAATTCACCCAGGCAGCTTATGGGCTGAATAAAATACAAACGAAACCTTTTCCCGTAGATCAGAACTTAAATTATTCTGACATTCAGGATAACCGACACACCATAGAAAACATCCGGTTGTGGGACCGCAGGCCTTTGATACAGACTTATAAGCAATTACAGGAAATCCGTCTCTATTATAATTTTAATTCGGTTCAGGTTGATCGTTATCATTTTAAAAAATACACGGAAGTTGCTATTGCAGCAAGGGAACTTCCGGCTTCTGAAATTCCCATCAGGGCCCAAACCTGGGTTAATGAACATTTAATCTTTACCCATGGTTACGGCATTGTTATGAACCCTGTCAACAAAATCACACCAGACGGTATGCCGGATCTAGTCGTCAAAAATATTCCTCCCGTGACGACCGTTCCTCTGAGTTTAAAACATATGGGAATTTACTATGGAGAAGAAACAAACCAATACGTTCTTGTAAACACCAAAGCCAAAGAATTTGACTATCCGAAGGGAGACGAGAATGTGTATACAAGTTATGCGGGGGGGGGTGGCGTTAAAATCTCGAACCTTTTTACAAGGCTGGTTTTTGCCTGGAAATTCTCAGATATTAAAATTCTCCTTACCGGATATCTAACTGATCAGAGCCGCATTATGTATTACAGGAACATCATGCAGCGCGACCAGACCATCGCACCTTTTCTCGCTTATGACAGCAAACCGTATCTTGTGGTGGGCAAGGACGGTCATTTATACTGGATCCACGATGCTTATACCACCACCAACATGTTTCCGTACTCAGAACCGGTATATCAAAACACCATACAAAGAGGGATTAATTACATAAACAATTCCGTAAAAGTTGTCATTGATGCTTACAACGGTGATGTTTCTTATTATGTCATCAATCCCAAAGATCCTTTGATTCAGTCATTTGAAAAGATTTATCCGCATCTGTTCAAACCATTCAGTGAAATGCCTGGTTTCCTGAAATCACACATCCGTTATCCTACTGATCTGTTTAATATTCAGACAAAAATGTATAATGTGTACCACATGAACGATCCCAAGGTATTCTATAATCAGGAAGATCTCTGGGCAGTGCCGAAAGAAGTTTATAACAATGGGCAACAGGACATGTTCCCCTATTACATCATCATGCGTTTGCCCGGGACTAAAACTGAGGAGTATATCCTGATGCTGCCGCTTTCACCCTCCAACAAAGACAATATGATTGCCTGGATGTGTGCTCGTTGCGATGCACCGCATTACGGTGATCTCTTCGTCTACACACTTCCTAAGGATAAGCTGATTTACGGACCTATGCAGATCGAAGCCAGGATAAACCAAAAACCGGATATTTCATCCGAGCTGACATTATGGGGACAACAAGGTTCTTCCGTAATGAAAGGAAACATGTTGGTTATTCCCATCAAGAACTCGTTTATTTATGTTGAGCCGGTTTATTTGCAATCGGAACAGGGACAAATTCCCGAACTGAAAAGAGTGATTGTGGCGTTTAAAGACCGGATTGAAATGAAAAAGACTTTGGACGAAGCGTTGAAGGCCGTTTTTAACACCACAGATTCTCTGGGACAACTTCCTGTGAATTCTATCAGTACAGTGGTCACCTCCCTTTCTGTCAAGGCGCAGAAAGCGCTCAACCATTATACCAAAGCACTTCAATACCTTAAAGAAGCCAACTGGGCCGGTTACGGAAAAGAACTCGACCAGATGAAAGCAATTTTGTCTAAAATGTCACAAAAGAAAGGTCTTCCGGTTCAACCTAAAAGCGCTAAAAAAATGAAATAACCAATACCAGTTTTTACTTATGGATAAAGACAAGATTGGTTTATTAGCAGCAATTTCGATTGGAATCGGCGGGATGGTCGGGGGCGGGATTTTTGCCGTTCTGGGCCTTGCCGTCGATTTGTCGAAAGGGGGAACTCCTATCGCGTTTCTTTTTGCCGGAATTGTGGCGCTGATCACATCTTACTCCTATGCCCGACTTTCGCTCACTTATCCAAATAAGGGTGGAACCGTGAAATTTATGAATGTGGGGTTTGGGAAAAATATTTTCAGTGGCGGAACCAACAACCTATTGTGGATCAGTTATATAATTATGCTTTCACTTTATGCATCCGCATTCGGGGCATACGGAGCAAGCATCATCAAAATAACCGGAAATTTTACAGTTGATAAACACATTCTTCTTTCAGCCATTATTATCCTGAGTACTTTGCTGAATTATATCAGTTTTAAAGCAGTAAGTATTGCCGAATCTTTTGCCGTTTACATCAAGATCTTCATTTTGATAATTTTTGTCATCATTGGATTTTATGGTTTGGGAAGCAGCCGTTTTGTCAATCAGCTTAATGTTGAGAACTGGGTTGGCCCTTTTAAAATGCTGAGCGGCGGAATGGTTATTTTTGTGGCCTATGAAGGTTTTGAACTGATTGCTAATGCCGCTCCAAACATTAAAAACCCGATTAAAAATGTACCCCGCTCCTATTATTATTCTGTTTTATTCGTCATTCTTCTATACATCCTCATCGCGATTATCACTGTTGGATCGGTTTCTTTTGGAAAAATTTCCAATGCACAGGAATATGTGCTGGCGGTGGCTGCCGAACCCATGTTGGGGAAAGTTGGTTTTATAATTATTGGAATTACTGCGTTGATCTCCACTTTTTCAGCCATCAATGTCAGTCTTTATGGCGGAAGCCGTGTTAATTATGAGCTGGCTGAGGATGATGAAATTTCGCATGAATTCACCACGATCTTCTGGAATGAACCCATCGGGCTTTTGGTTACCGCTGCCCTCACACTAGTGATTGGCAATATTTTTAATCTGGAAAGTATTTCTACATCGGGAAGTGCAGGGTTTTTGCTGATATTCGGGTTGGTAAATCTGGTAAATTACAAACTTGCCAAAGAAACCAGCTCTTCTAAAGTAATCTCCATGGCCGGATTCCTACTTTGTATGGTTGCGCTGGTTACCCTGATGCTCCAGCAATTTCAGGCCAATCCCAGCGGTGCAATCATTGGGTTATCCATCATTTTATTTGCATACATATTGGAATGGCTCTTCAAAAAGTGGGATAAAACAAACGTTCAAACTGCATAGAAAATGCATTTTCTAAATTCTATATCGCCCGATTTTATCAATTTTATCCTGGTAGCGTTGCTATCGTTGCTCATAGGTTTAGAACAACGGCGCCATCATTGGGAGGATCAACCAGAAACTCTTTATGGGACGGACCGGACATACACCTTTATCGGGATTCTCGGATACATCCTGTATATTCTGTCACCAACTAACCTTTTACCATTTTTGGGTGGCGGGCTCGCCATTGTGATTTTTCTGGGAATCTTCTACTGGAAACGTATTGAAATGCAAAAACGGTTTGGCATCACTTCCATAATCGTATTGCTGATTACATACTGTATTGGGCCCCTTTTGTACATCAAACCTATATGGTTCACAATCTTACTGGTGACTACAATATTGATACTCATAGAATTAAAACCACAGTTCAAAACTCTGACGGGTCGCTTAGGAAATGATGAGTTCATCATTTTGGCCAAGTTCATGGTCATTGCCGGAATTATTTTACCCCTGCTTCCTCACAAGATCATCAGCCCGGTAATACCCATTTCTCCCTATAAAATATGGTTGGCCGTTGTGGTCATTTCTGGAATTTCTTATTTAAGTTATCTCATCCAGAAGTTTGTTTTTCCTTCAAAAGGACTTATCATCACCGGGATTTTGGGCGGCATGTATAGCAGCACTGCCACCACAGTTGTCTTGGCAAGAAAAAGTAAAAACCTGAAAGCTACCGGCCTGATTTCTTCATCCATTATCCTGGCAACAGGTATGATGTTCATCCGCATCTTAATCCTGGCTTTTATTTTTAACACGAAATTGGGAGAAGTACTCATGATACCCATTTTATCTCTGACATTGCTAACGATGTTGGTTGCGTGGGTCGTGAACAAAACGGGTGAAAAAGCTGAAGGTAAGGTGATGCATGAAGCCAGCAACCGGAACCCGCTGGAGTTTAAAACCGCCCTGTTGTTTGCCGCTTTGTTTGTAATTTTCGCCCTGATTACCAGATTCGTGCTGAACGGTTTTGGGGTAAAAGGACTCGATATCTTATCATTGATCGTGGGTGTTACCGACATCGATCCTTTCCTGTTGAGCATGTTCACCGGAAAATATGACATCGTGCTGACGGCTATGGCGAATGCAACCCTGATTGCCATCACCAGCAACAATCTTATCAAACTGGGTTACGCCTTGTTTTTGGGAAGTAAAAAGCTGAGGAAACCGCTCATCATTGGTTTTGCAATCATTGTTACTGCGAGTGTGCTTTTTATCGTTTTTTAAAAGTTGTAAGATTGGGAAATGATAATTTTCGGAACGAAAACCTTAGTTTTGCAACAAATGATCCGCTATGAAACCGCTTAAAGGAAGCAGGGAAAAGGAATATTGGCTGTTGGCATCCGTATTTCTGAACATCTTTTTTTCCGCGACCAAACTATTTTGGGGATGGCATTTCTCATCAACAGTGGTTTTGGTGGATGGAATTCACAGCATTTCCGACGTGTTCGGAGCCTTTTTGATCTTTATGGCCTTGCGAATTTCGGGGCTCAAGTCCAGGCGATTCCCATTCGGACTTAACAAGCTGGAAGACATGGCAGCCATCATGGGAGGTGTTGCCATTGTTTTTGCGGGATATGAAATTATCCGAAATACCTTCTTTATCCACGGGATTAAATCTCCATCCAACATTCTGGGTACAACCCTGTTTATTTCGGGGATCATCATTCTTGAATTCTTTTTTTATCACTTCGAGCACAAAGCGGCAAAGCGGTTAGAGTCTCCGGGGGTCAAAGCAGACGCTGTAAACTGGCTGGGGGATATTGGAACCAGTTTTGTCGTTCTGGCAGGAATTCTTGGTTATTATTTTTCAATCCCATACGCAGAAAAAGTGGCTGTTATCCTGATCGTTGTCATGATCCTTTACAGTGCGTTTGGGATTTTACGCGACGCTGTTCTCACCTTGCTGGATGCCTCCGTTGATACGGAAACGATAAAAAAAGCGCGACAGATCATCCGTCGTTTTCCCGAAGTTAGCCGCACCGATAAACTCTACATCCGCAGATCCGGTAGCCTGCTTATCGCAGATATTGTATTGCAGGTAAATCAAAAAAGCATGGAGGAAGCACATTTGCTCATCGATAAAATTGAACAGAATCTCTATCATGAAATACCGAACCTCGACACCGTGACCATTCATTATGAACCGGGGCGGAAAAGCTCTTCCCTAATAGCTATCTTGCTAGACAATACGCAAAAAAATATTGCCACGTCTTTTAATAATACGGCCTGGATAGAGATCAAGCAAGTTGGCGCGGACGGGAAACTGTTACATCAAAACATAGTTCCAAATCCAGTCATCAATATACCGAAAGGAAAAGCTATTCGCCTGGCTGCCTGGCTGATAGAACATAAAATTGACAAGTTGATTTTTGATCCGGAAGATGTGGAAGATGATTTGAAAACGCTGTTCAATGCGTTGGGCATAGAAATTGTCGGGAGTCAGAAATATGATTCTCAAACCAAAGTTTAAAGTTCTCCGAGACTTTAATTATAAGCCCGGCGCAAGTCTTGGCGTGGGCCTGTGGGAAGCTGACTTGTGCCTGAACAGATTGTCCAAGTCTTCCCGCCCCCAGGCCCACGCTAAAACTTGAACCAAACAAAGGTTATTCGGGGCAAAAGTCAAACTTAATTATCCCACTTTAAATAAACATTAATTTTTCCAAAATACTTGCTTTAACGATGTTTAATGACGTATGTTTGCGTCATTAAACAAATTAATCATGACTTTCTCAAAAAAAGAAATGTTTAGCCCTGACCTTCAAGAGCTTGCTGCTTTTACAAAAGTATTGTCGCATCCTGCAAGGTTGGCGGTTCTGGATTTCCTGGCACAGCAGGATCAATGTGTCAGCGGGGATATCACAGATGAAATTCCCCTGAGTCGCACAACAGTTTCGCAACACCTGCAGGATTTAAAAAATGCAGGATTGCTGCACAGCGTGGTTTCCGGAACCCGGGTTTATTATTGCCTGGAAACGGAAAAATTAACTGAAATGAAAGAAAAGCTGTACGCTTTCATGGAAAAACTTTCGTCCAACCAGGCGCAGTGTTCAGTTTAAAATAATGCAACAAACTTTAAAAATATCATGAAAATTCTCATTCTTTGCACCGGAAATACCTGCCGCAGTCAAATGGCAGAAGGCTTTCTGAAAAGCCTTGATCCCAAACTTGAAGTATTTTCCGCCGGAACAGAACCCGGTGAACGAGTTCATCCCAAAGCCATTCAGGTTATGAAGGAAAAAGGGATTGATCTTGGGAAATCTTTTCCAAAATCGGTAAATGAGTTTATCAAAATGCCCTTCGATTATGTAATTACTGTTTGCGATGGCGCCAAAGAATACTGCCCTGTTTTTCTGGGCAAAGTAAATCACCGTCTGCATATCGGTTTTGACGATCCTGCCGCAGCCACAGGAACGGATGAGAAAATCCTCAGTGTATTCCGAAGGGTGAGAGATGAAATCTTCAGGAATTTTGAAAAATTTTATTCTGAAAATTTAAAATAGACAGTCATAAATCATGAAAACAACACAACGACTCTCTTTTCTGGATCGCTATCTAACACTGTGGATCTTTCTCGCCATGCTGGTGGGTGTTTTTTCGGGATATCTTTTCCCGGCCATCGCAAAATTCTGGGACAGCATGAGCAGCGGAACTACCAACATCCCCATTGCCATCGGGCTGATCCTGATGATGTATCCGCCACTGGCCAAAGTCAGGTATGAAGAACTCAAAGATGTTTTTACAGACTGGAAAATCCTCTCACTTTCTCTGGTACAAAACTGGATTATCGGGCCGCTTTTAATGTTTTTCCTGGCGATCATTTTTCTGCACAATCATCCAGAATATATGGCAGGCTTGATTCTCATCGGGCTGGCCCGTTGCATAGCTATGGTAATTGTTTGGAACGACCTTGCTGATGGCGACCGCGAGTATGCTGCAGGTCTGGTGGCTTTCAACAGTGTTTTCCAAGTATTGTTTTTTTCGGTTTATGCGTGGTTGTTCATCACCGTGATGCCCAAATGGTTTGGAATGAGCTCTTTTCACGTTGGCATCACCATGGGTGAAATTGCCCAATCCGTTTTGATCTATCTCGGAATTCCTTTTGTGGCTGGCATCATTTCGCGTTTCGGGCTCATAAAACTAAAAGGCAAAACCTGGTACGAAACGAAGTTCATTCCAAAGATCAGTCCCATTACTCTTGTCGCCCTGCTTTTTACCATTGTGGTGATGTTTTCATTAAAAGGGCAAACCATTGTAAAACTGCCGCTTGACGTGCTTTTGATAGCCATTCCGCTGATCCTTTACTTTGTCATCATGTTTGGGATTTCCTTTTTCCTGGGAAAGAAGATCGGCGCGGATTATCCCAAAACAGCAACCATTTCCTTTACGTCTGCAAGCAACAACTTTGAGCTTGCTATTGCTGTGGCCGTTACTGTTTTTGGAATTAATTCTGGAGAAGCTTTTGCATCGGTCATCGGGCCTTTGGTGGAAGTTCCCGTCCTGATCATGCTTGTAAATGTGGCATTAAAATGGAGAAAGAAATATTTCAAACAATCATCTCTACAAAATGTCAAAATTAAAAATCCCGTTGATACAGATTGATTTTTCATTACTTTGCAGTCTACCTGAATTGCAAAGATGAAGACAAGAACAAAGCTTTTTCTGATTTTAGCCATCCTTTTACTGGTGAGCTTTGTCGTTTTTCCCCGGCAAAACCCAAAGCCAATCCGCTATGTAGATAGAACAACAAGCCAAATTAAAACTGAAAAAGTCGTTTCTGAAACTGCACTTTACTGGCTTTATAGCAATCCTTTGGGTGAGTTAACATTGCAAGCGTTGGTGAAACGAAAATTCGTCTCAGATGGTTACGGCTGGTTGATGCACACACACTGGTCAGTTAGGAAAATTGAACCTTTCATCAAAACCTATCAAATTGACACCAGTCAGTTTCAGAATAGTGATTATCAATCTTTTAACGATTTTTTTATTCGCAAACTCAAACCTGGCACAAGAAAAATAGATACGAATTCCAACGTTGTGATTTCGCCGGCGGACGGAAAGGTTTTTGCATTTCAAGATATTTCCGGGCAAAGTTTTATTGTGAAAGGATATCGGTTTAACCTGAAAAGTTTCCTTCAAAACGATTCTCTGGCACATGTTTATAACAACGGCAGTCTTTTGCTCTTCCGCCTTTGCCCCACCGACTATCACCGGTTTCACTTTCCCGTTAGCGGGAAACTTTCAAAGGTCATTAAGATTCAAGGTGATTATTATTCGGTCAGTCCCATTGCACTCCGAAAAAGGATAAAAATCTTCTGCGAAAATAAAAGGGAATACCAAACCGTTGATAGTCGGTTGTTTAGTAATGTTATCATGGCTGAGATCGGAGCAACAATGGTGGGAAGTATTGTACAAACTTCTCAAGGAAAAGTGGCTGAAAAAGGTGCAGAAAGTGGCTATTTCCAGTTTGGTGGTTCTTCGATCATCCTTCTTTTCCAACCCGGAAAAATAAGGATCGACCCTGATCTGATCAAGAATACCCGGAACCATCTTGAAACTGCAATCAAAATGGGCGAGCATGTTGCAACAAAAAGATAAAGGGAAAACCCTCTTCTTGTGACCTTCTGCAATGAATGTTAAAAAAACAAAATTCACTTACTGTTTATTTGAAATTATTCTAAATTTGTGAGTCGTTCATTTATTCTTTTGAAAAAAATCTAAGTTTGAACTGTTAGTAATTAACAAATTTTCTTTAATCGTCTGAAAAACAATCATTGAAGGCATTCTTCAACCTGAATATGTTTTCAGGCTGATTTTTCAGTGTACTCAGGCATGAACTTAAAATACGATCCTAATAATCATAAGATGTTTCACTTAAATTTCACGAGCCATGTTAAATAAGATTTCCGGTTTTGCAGATTACCTGCAGAAGTATCAAGAAAGTATTGCTGATCCCGAAAAATTCTGGGCACAAATTGCGGAAGCCAATTATTGGCGCAAAAAATGGGATCAGGTAGTAGATTGGCGTTTTGACGGTCCCGGAGCTCCAGATGTAAAATGGTTCAAAAATGCAAAGCTGAACATTACAGAGAATATATTTGAGCGGAATATGTTTTTGCGTAAGGACCAGGTAGCCCTGATATGGGAGCCCAACGACCCGGCAGAAAAAGAAATCAGGTTGACGTATGGAGAACTATTTGACAAGGTGAAACAGTTTGCCAATGCATTGCTGAGTCTCGGAGTTAAGAAAGGTGACCGAGTGGCACTTTATCTTCCCATGGTTCCCGAATTAGCTATTGCCATGATGGCCTGCGCACGGATCGGCGCCATCCATTCCATTATTTTCGCCGGATTTTCAGCTACTGCTTTAAGCGATAGAATTATTGATGCCAGCGCCAAAGTATTGATCACTTCTGATGGTGGTTTTCGCGGAAATAAGGTCATTCCCCTGAAAGAAATCTCCGATGAAGCGCTGAAAAAGAGCCCCGGCATTGAACATGCCATCGTATTAAAACGCACAGGCAAAGAGATTTCCATGACGCCAGGCCGTGATATTTGGTGGCATGATGCCATTCAAGGAATGGGTACAGAAAACAAAGCGGAGGTGATGGATGCAGAAGATGCATTATTTATCCTTTACACTTCCGGATCTACCGGAAAACCAAAGGGGGTGGTTCATTCTACCGCCGGATACATGGTCTATACAGAATACACTTTTAAAAACGTGTTTCAATATGATGAAGGCGATATGTATTGGTGCACTGCTGACATTGGCTGGGTAACGGGCCACTCTTATATTATTTACGGGCCTTTACTTGCAGGAGCTACATCCATTATGTTTGAAGGGATTCCGACTTTTCCGAACGCAGGCCGTTTCTGGGATGTGGTGGAGAAGTATAAAGTGAACCAAATCTATACCGCCCCAACAGCCATTCGTGCATTAATGGCTCAAGGCGATGAATGGGTTGGCAATCATAACCTCAGTTCTTTAAAAGTATTAGGTACTGTCGGAGAACCCATTAACGAGGAAGCCTGGCATTGGTATCATGATATGATTGGAAAAGGCCGTTGCCCCATCGTCGATACCTGGTGGCAAACTGAAACCGGTGGCATTATGATCACTCCCCTGGCAGGAATTACACCTACCAAGCCTACTATGGCAACACTTCCCATGCCGGGAATTCAACCCATTTTGGTAGATCAGGAAGGAAACGAAATCAAAGGAAACGCCGTTCAGGGAATCCTTTGCATTAAATATCCTTGGCCGGGAATGATCCGAACCCTCTGGGAAGACCATGATCGTTGTTATCAAACTTATTTCTCTACGTTCAAAGGGCTCTACCTTACGGGAGATGGTGCCAAACGCGACGAAGAAGGATACTACCGTATCATCGGACGTATTGACGATGTGATCAATGTTTCGGGACACCGCATTGGAACGGCGGAAGTGGAAGATGCCATCAACGAGCACCCGAAAGTAGTTGAATCAGCTGTAGTTGGGTATCCCCATCCTATCAAAGGTTCAGGAATTTATGCTTATGTGATTACCGAATCATTATCGGATGAAGACATGCAAAATGTCGAATCCGAAATTCGGGAAACTGTGAACAAATTGATTGGTTCTATTGCCAAACCGGATGTAATCCAATTGGTAAGCGGACTCCCAAAAACCCGGTCGGGAAAGATCATGCGGCGTATTTTACGAAAAATTGGCGAAGGCGATGCAACCAACTTGGGTGATATCTCCACATTGCTTGATCCTGAAGTAGTTGAAGACATTATTTCAGGCTCCAAAGTTAAGGTTAAACGATAAGAAATTATATCTAAAAATCACCAGATAGTCTGATAACCAAAGGATTGTTCAGCTGCTTTAGGGTGGTTTGTGTCAATAATCTACCTTTTATTCATTAACAAAAAAATCAAATTATGGAGAACAAATTAGCAAATTCAGTACCTATCGGGCTCATGGGGTTCGGTATAACAACAGTCTTACTCAACTCAGCAATGCCAGTTTTTTCGCACTCAGGTCTATGATTCTCACCATGGGGATATTCTATGGCAGTTTAGCACAGATTATTGCAGGAATTATGGAAATGAACTACCCCCGCCGCAGAGCAGCGGGG
>CAZPPK010000029.1:0-24346 GCA_964588415.1 uncultured Lentimicrobiaceae bacterium | reverse complement strand
CCTTTGGGTAATATTCTTCTATCTTCATACAACAAAGTTAATCAAATCATGCAACTTGCTTGTTGTGGACTAGCAGTTTAAATTATTTCAATCTGAAAGCCGTACTTAGACTGCGCAGCAGGAAAGCTCTTTCACATCCTTGTGAAAAGTAATGGCAGTCAGTTTAATACCCTCAGAAAGAGTTAGATATGGAAACAGGCTGTTGGCAAGTTCCGAAACGGTGATACCATATTTTATGGCCAGGCTTGCCTGCATGACCAGCTCCCCGCCTTCAGGGGCCACGACCCTGATGCCTAGCAGCGCGTCGGTTTCCGAATTGCGAATTAGTTTGATAAAACCACGAGTATCATTGGCAGCAAGGGCCCTTGGAATATCTGCGAGGGAAATGGTAGCAGTTTCAAAAGGAATTTCTTTTTGAGCTGCTTCCTGTTCGTCCATGCCTGCCCCAGCCACTTGCGGATCGGTGAAAACAACCCAGGGAAGTCCGGTGTAATCGGTAGTAGCAGCCCTGCTGTTTTCCAATGCATTTAAAGCTGCGGTTTTCGCTTCGGCGGCCGCTGTATATACAAAAGCCGGGGTGTTGGTACAATCTCCGGCAGCGTAGATGCCTGGAATGTTGGTCTCCTGATGTGCATTGACCACAATATTCCCTTTTTGATCTAACTGTAAACGGATATTTTCAAGCTCTAATTTTTGGGTGTTGGCTTTAATGCCTGTGGTTACCAAAACTTTTTCTTTTTCTGAAAATTCAAAGGCTTTACCAGATTCAAGATCAGTCCCCTTCAAAATTATCTCGCCGTTCTTTTTTATAAATTCTTCAATCCTGTGGTTTGGCAACACGGCAATCCCTTCCTGTTTCATGTGTTTTTCGATCTCCAAGCTGATATCCGGCGTTTGGGTACGCAATACACGGTCGGTAAATTCCAAAACCCTTACTTTTGTCCCCAGCCGGTTGAACACCATTGCCATTTCCAACCCAATATAACCGGCACCGAGAATGGTGAGGGTTTCAGGTAGTTTTTCAAGTTTAAACAAACTTTTATTGGTCAGGTAATCGATTGTATCAATGCCTTTTATGGGAGGGATGTTGGTGGAAGCGCCTGTGGCTATTATAAAAAGGGAAGATTGATACCGGATATCATTTACTTCAATGGTATTTGAATCGATAAACCGGGCCCATCCTTCTAACCGGGTGATGCCTTTTTTATTTTTAATCACATCAATGTATTTCTTTTCCCTGAGTCCTGATACCAACCGGGCATTTTCCCGAATCAGTTCCTTAAAATTAATATCGGGTTTTTGTAATTTTATCCCCTTAAAATTTGATACAGAAGCATGATGCACGGCTTCCGCAATCCGTATTAAATTTTTGGAAGGTACGCAACCCACGTTTACACAGGTCCCGCCAATGGGAAGTCCGGCATTTACCATCAGTATCCGTACCCCTTTTTCCTGCGCAGTCAGCGCTGCAGAGAAAGCGGCAGAGCCGCCTCCGATAATAATCAGGTCAAAGGAGTTTTCGGATATCATTTTAGTTTCTGTTCCAGAGGCCTGTTCTGGTTTCTTTCCGGTTTCATCCGAAATTTCTTTTACTATCCTGTAATGGGGCGTGGCATTGATAGTTTGGCGAATTTCTTCTTTGCTTATTTTTTCCGGGTCATAAATAAATTCTCCGGAAGCTCTATGCAAACTTACCTTTTTTTCACGGACACCCTCTTTATGATTAAACAGCCTTTCGATGTGCCTGGCGCAATCGTCGCAGGTCATCCCTTTGATGCTGAATTTTACAATTTCCATGATTTTAATATTTAAGTAAATAATTAAATAAGTTTTAAAAAAATTATTTCTTTTCGACGGTCTCGCCCACAACCTTGTAGGGCGTAGCATCTTCTATGGCTTTTTTCACGGCCTGCACAGAGGTTTTGGAATGGTCTATCTTCACCATAGCTTTTCCTGTGCTGTAATCTGTTTTTGCGTTTAAAACACCATTCACACCCATTGCCGCCCCGTTTACTTCATTATTACAGGCCTGGCAGTCCATCCCCTTAATATCTAAGGAAACCGTTTCAATATCCGCAGGTTTCACATAAACTATCTCTTTTTTAGGGACTGAATAAAAGATTTCTGAATAAAACGGCAAAGCAATCATTAATACAGCAAAAATTGTGACAATTCCAAGGAAGGTCCTTGTTTGCAGAAAAGACGTTTTTTCTTCTGTTTCACAAACACAATCGGGGCCTTCTTTTATGGGTTTCAACTTTTGATACCATGCAAAGCCCAGCGCTAAAATGGCAATACCAATGAGATATGGCCTAAACGGATTGAGCCATGACAAAGAAGAAGCCAGTCCGGTGGTTCCGGCAATTAAAGCCAGGACGGGGGTTATACAGCACAATGAAGCAGCAATTGCAGCAAATGCCCCTGTTCCTAATAAGGTTTTATTTGATTTCATAACATAAGAAATTAAATTTGATTGAGTATTTTACTTTTTGAGTGGATCAGATTGAAAAAAGATTCCAGAATGATTAGATTTTCCTCTTTAATGAAGTAATAATAAGTAGGTCCATCTTTTCGAAGGCCCAATATGCCACTGTCTTTGAGTTTCCTTATATGTTGTGAAACGGCAGGGATTTTCATTTCCAGGATATCGCTTAAGTCGCAAACGCACAACTCGTCATCTTCGTAAAGCAGGTATAATATTTTTAAACGGACTTCATTCCCTGCTAAACCCAGCAGTGTGGCGAGGCGGTTAAACGACTCCTGGTTCCGCCGGACCAATGTCCTGCCGTGCTCGATTTTGATTAGGTCGGCAGAAAGCCTGATACAAGCGTTGTTTTCCATAGATTTTAACTTTTATTTTTTGCAAAGTTAAAATAATAAATTATTTAAGCAAATACTTAAACATATTTTAATATATGAGACGGCAGAGTTCTTAAAAACTCACAAATAAGAATTATGATAATTTAAAAAGGGTGGATGGTATAAATGTAAGTCCCTTTTTTTCAATAAAATGAGTTACAAAGCATTTCTTTTATCTTGAATTTTACAATTTCCACTGATAATAGATTTAAGCTTCTGATTTAAAAATAGTTTAATCCGCCTGAGGCGGACAAGGGATTAATTCCCCGCCCCTTGGGGCGATTAATAATCTCCTTTTGATACCCCGCTGCTCTGCGGCGGGGGTAGTTCATTGAGGCAACCTGATAAATGCTTAGTTAGAATTAATTACTGGTGAAAGTTCATTATTTTATAATAATGCGTTTCGCCATTATTGGTAATCCGGATAATATACAGTCCGTTTTGATTGTGGGGAATCGTGATGGTTACTCCATCGCCAGAAAATTCAGGATTGAGAATATCAAGCTCTTGACCCATCATATTATAAATCGAAATTGAGACTTGTGATGGATTGTAATTTCCCAATAATATGTGGAATATACCGTCAGTTGTTGGATTAGGATAGATAATAGGTTTCACTGAAATATAAGAGAGCCTGACCAAACTGTCTTGACCCGAAGGAAAAGTGACCGTTAAGCTCACCTTAAAACTCCCCGGTTTGTAATAAGTGACCGGTGGCGGATTTTTGACATCCGAAGATGACGGACTTCCGCCATCAAATATCCATTGGTAATCTGTAATTGGTCCTGTGGACAGGTTTGTAAATTGAATTCTTCCACCAATTGGAATATTTTGAACAGTTGAACTAAAAAACGCAGTACCTTTTACGGAATTAGGATCATAGCCTGGAATCTGGAGTACATAAGTGCCATTTTTGTCAAGCCAATATTTAAGTTGCAGCGTGGAGTCGTTTCCGTTGGCATCCCACGATTTACTGAAGCGCCCGAAATAATCCGGGGAATCCAATGCACTGCAATCCGAAAAACCACCAGTTAACTCCCCAATAATCAACCCCTGACTGTTAAACAGTGGTGCCCCTGAAGAACCTCCTTCAGTAACACCGTGGCCATGCGTTGTAGCTGTCCAGATAACTTTCCAGTATAGGCCATTGGGATTATTGGATGAACTTTGATAGTCAGCAGGAACAACGGGTGTTGTATATGTGGAAATCATTTTAATATCCCCCTCCGGATGATGGATAACAACTCCTTTGTTACTACCATTGCCAGTAACATCCCAGCCATTAAAATAGGGTTTATAAGATGTAGGAACAGAATCGTTAAGCAGCAGCAACTTAAAATCTGAACCCGAAGAATAGGGAGCAGCTGCCAGCAGTCTTGCCCCCGAAAGTGATGCGGTGTCAGAAGGTGGGTAAAGAGGTCTGCTGCAATCCGGAGATTCGAAATTAAAGTAGAATATCCATTGGTAATAATCCGAAGTACTGGCTGATTCCCCACAATGATTAGCGGTTAGAAAATAGGATTTGCCATCATTTTTTGTATCATTAACCAAAGAACCAGTGCACCAATATTGCGTGCCTTTGGAAAGAAGCAAAATCCGGGCAACGCCTCTTTTTTGTTTTTGATAATTGGCACCTTCAGAACAGTTGATCGGTACTTCGCAGCTTCCAGCACCTCCGAATCCATTGTCTTGATCGCTTTTCGTACCAGTCAGGATATTTCCCAACAACTCCAGTTTAAAAGGAAGTGTTTGATATTTATGTGGTGAATCCAATTCAATGATAATTTCATTTCCAACCAGATATCCGGTTGCCAGAAAAGGTCCGTTGTTCAGACGTGAGAACGCTCCCAGTATCTTTGTTTCATCAGCATTATAGATATACAAACGGTCGCCTGTATTCAGTTGAAAATCTTTAAAATATAAATTTAATGCTTTGGCCTGATCCAGTTGTAAAGCAAGTCTCCAGACATAAACTCCTGAAGGCGCCTGTTGCCACGAACCTTTGCTAAGCAAAGAGTCACTCAGATTAATTGTGTATCCGGCAACCAAAGGTTGGGGTTCATTGGCTTTTCTGATGGCTTGCCTGGCAGGAAGTTGGTATGGTATTTTAACAGCGCTGATCCCTTCTTTAACATGGAACTGTTTGCTTGCCGGAACTCCGGGGACACTTAATTGCGCATAAGCAGCAATTTGAAGAAAAGACAATAAAAAGAGTGCTGCAAATTTTCTCATCCCCTGCACGATTTAAATTTATTTTGGAGGCTCTCCAGGCTAACCTTTTAACAACCTGACACCTTTATGGTTTATTATCACCGGCAAAACTAAGGAAATATTATTGCATGCGGAGCATTTAGCTGGGAAGTATTATTGGGTACTGATTTCACCTGATGATCAGTTAAAATCTCTCCAAAAAATATTATCATCTGCGCGCAGGGGGGTGTTCCTTTATGAACCAAATGGTTACTTTTGCAAAAAAAAAGAAAATCATGATCGTAGTTACGGGAACTGCTGGCTTTATTGGCAGCGCAATGGTTGAAAAACTGAATGAAAACGGACTTGAAAATCTTGTCCTTGTGGATGATTTTTCCAAAGAATTCAAAAAGAATAATTTTATCCACAAGAAATTTGATCAGAAAATCCAGCGTGAAGATTTTTTTAAATGGTTTGATATAAATCCAGGAAAAGTTGAGTTTGTGATTCATTTGGGAGCCCGTACCGACACAACAGAATTTGACCAGCATATTTTTGATGTCCTGAATTTGGATTACAGCAAACAGATTTGGCACCGGTGTGCAGAATATAACATTCCATTAATCTATGCATCATCGGCGGCAACTTATGGCGCCGGAGAATTTGGCTATAACGACAATCACGAAATTGTGAAAAATCTTCAACCTTTGAATCCTTACGGGCGGTCAAAAAATGATTTTGACGAATGGGTTTTAAAACAGAAATCACAACCATCTTTTTGGGCTGGTTTGAAATTTTTTAATGTTTATGGCCCCAATGAATACCATAAAAGTAGAATGGCTTCAGTGGTTTTTCATGCTTTCAACCAGATTAAAGAAACCGGAAAAGTCAGATTATTCCGCTCTCATAAACCTAAGTTTAAAGACGGAGAACAACTGCGGGATTTCGTTTATGTAAAAGATGTTACAGATGTAATTTTGTTTCTGATGGATCATAAACCTAATTCAGGATTGTATAACCTTGGGACCGGCAAAGCCAGAACCTTCCTGGATTTGGCGAAGGCAACCTTTTCGGCGCTTGACAAGAAACCAGATATTGAATTCATTGACACCCCAGTCGATATTCGCGATAAATATCAATATTTTACTGAGGCCAACATGAACAAGCTCAGAAATTCCGGGTATCAAAAAGCATTCACCAGCCTTGAATCGGGAGTGGATGATTACGTCAGGAATTATCTTGTTCAGGGAAAATATTATTGATTTTCAGACCGCGATTCGTCAAGAACTGATCTGATATCGGTAAGTAAATCTTTAATTCTTTTTAAGGTGTTAATTATCTGAAGCTTATCAAGAGACTGGTTGTCGTAATGTTTTTTGAAATAATCTCGCGTCCCCTGAATAGTCAGCCCTTTTTCTTTCACTAAATGATAAACAATTTCAAACCGCTCAACATCTTTTTGGGTAAACATTCGGGTTCCTTTGTCGCTTTTGTGTGGTTTGATGAAATCAAATTCTTTTTCCCAATAGCGAATCAGTGTAGGCTGAACATTGAATTTCCGGGCTACTTCCCCGATGCGGTAATATAATTTCTCTGCCATGACAGATACTTAATCCATTGATTGGGTAGGAATCTTCGAAAGATCAAGCATTTTCGAATATTCTGCCGGAGTTAGGTCATTAAAGAAAAAGTTGATGGGATTGATGGCCTTCCCGTCTTTACGAACTTCATAATGCAAGTGCGGACCGGTAGATTTTCCGGTATCTCCCACCAAACCAATAACTTGTCCTCTTTTTACCAACTGACCTTTTTTAACTTTAAATGCACTGAGATGAGCATAGAGCGTGACATAACCAAAACCGTGATCCACCATGACTTCGTTTCCATATCCCCAAAGGGAACGTCTTGCAAAGATAACTCTTCCGTTACCGGTAACATGCACGGGCGTCCCTATTGGTGCAGCAAAGTCAATTCCTTCATGAAACTTTTTTACTTTATAGAAAGGGTCAACACGATAACCGAAATAAGATGAGATCCGATCCAGTTGAATGTTTCTAATCGGTTGAATGGCAGGTATACTTGACAGCATTTTTTCTTTATTCTTTGCCATCGCAAAAACCTGATCGAATGATTTGGATTGGACATACATTTCGCTGGTAAGCTTATCCATTTTTTTTGCGGTCTCAATTAACAATTTTGACTCACTGTAACCTTCCAGATTTGCGTAACGGTCAACTCCTCCTATACCAGCTTCCCTTATAGACATGGGAATGGGTTCCGCTTCAAAAATCACCCGGTATATGTTATCATCACGATTAGCCAGCTCTTTCATTACTTTTTGCATGTTGGTCAGCCGAATGTTCATGATCTTATACTCAAGCTGGTACTCTGAAAGATTATGCTTAAGCATAAGTTCTTTCGGAGAATCAAAAAAGGTAAATAAAAGAAAAACAAATACCACGGTCAGGGCCAATGCAGAAATCAGAAATATCAGAAACCTGAATAATTTCTGACCGGATGTAAGCTTATGCTCTTCATAGGATAATGTTTTCTCGTTAAAGAAATATTTAGTTTTGGCCATGAAAAAGACTTTACTGGTGCAAAACTAAGAAATTGACGTAGATTTGCAATCTTAATTATTAAATAAATAAACACTCTTTTGTTAACAAATTGATAATGAATTCGTCAGAAATAAGAAACAGCTTTTTAGAGTTTTTTAAGTCAAAAAATCATCAGATTGTTCTGGGGTCTCCCATCGTAGTAAAAGATGACCCTACGCTGATGTTTATCAATGCGGGGATGAATCAGTTTAAGGATATTTTTCTTGGGAATGCTCCCATAAAATTCACCCGTGTTGCCGATACCCAAAAATGTTTGCGTGTGTCTGGAAAACATAACGATTTGGAAGAGGTGGGCCACGACACTTACCACCACACGTTATTTGAAATGTTAGGGAATTGGTCTTTTGGCGATTATTTTAAAGAAGAAGCCATAGCCTGGGCCTGGGAACTACTTACAGAAGTCTTTAAAATTGATAAAAAGAATCTTTATGTGACAGTTTTTAGGGGAGATGAACAAGATGGGCTTTCCATGGATGCTGAAGCCAGAGAATCATGGAAAAAATACATTCGCGAAGATCATATTTTGCTAGGCTCCAAAAAGGATAACTTTTGGGAAATGGGAGAAACCGGTCCCTGCGGCCCTTGTTCTGAAATCCATATTGATTTAAGACCTGACGATGAGAAAGCCAAAATTCCAGGACAAGAGCTTGTAAATAACGATCATCCACTGGTTATTGAGATATGGAACCTGGTTTTTATTGAATTTAACCGTCAGGCAAACGGAAAACTGTTGCCGTTGCCTCAAAAGCATATTGACACGGGAATGGGATTTGAAAGGCTTGTTATGGTATTGCAGGGCGTTAAATCCAATTACGATACTGATGTTTTTAAACCTTTGATCAACTTCCTGGCAAAGATGGCAGGGGTGACATATGGCCATGATGAGAAGAAAGACATTGCCATTAGGGTGATCTCTGACCACCTACGCGCCGTAGCTTTTGCAATCGCCGATGGACAGTTGCCGTCCAACACAGGTGCGGGTTATGTCATCCGCAGAATTTTGCGTCGTGCTGTTCGTTATGGATTTACTTTCTTAGGATTCCAGGTACCTTTTATGTTTGAGATACTTCCCGTTTTGGTAAATCAGATGAAAGATGTGTTCCCTGAAATTGAGTTGCAACAGAATTTGCTGGAAATGGTCATCAAAGAAGAAGAAATCACTTTTTTGAGAACGCTTTCCCAGGGAGTAAAACGGTTCGATCAGTACATCAACATGAATCCGGACAGCAAGGTAATTGACGGTGATTTTGCCTTTGAATTATTCGATACCTTTGGTTTTCCAATTGACCTTACAAGGCTTATGGCCCTAGAAATAGGTCTTGATGTAAATATGGAAGATTTTCAAAAAGGCCTTGATGCTCAAAAAAAGCGTTCGCGAAAAGCAGCCGAAAAAACTACCGATGACTGGATTGAGATTGTCCACAATGCCCCAGGAACTGAATTTTTAGGCTATCACCAGTTAGAGTGTGAAGCTCATGTCGTAAAATACCGCCAGATTACCCAGAAGAAAAAAACAATGTACGAAATTGTTCTTGACCGGACTCCATTTTATGCCGAATCCGGCGGGCAGGTGGGTGATTCTGGTGTTTTGGAAACTTCAGGACAGGTGTTTCATGTTGCTAATACCAGGAAAGAAAACAATCTTCCCATTCACATTGTGGCTGAAGAACCCAAAAACCCGCAGGAAACCTTGCTCGCCAAAGTGGATGTTCTAAAACGAAGGCTGACCGCAAACAATCACAGTGCCACTCATTTGATGCATGCGGCCTTGCGGGAAGTACTTGGAAAACACGTAGAGCAGAAAGGTTCTATGGTAGATTCAGACCGGCTTCGTTTCGATTTTTCACATTTCGCCAAAATGACCGATGAAGAGATTAGAATGGTTGAAAAAAGGGTCAATGCAAAAATCCGGGAGAATATCATCTGCAATGTTCAGGAAAATGTTACCATCGAAGAAGCCACAAAAATGGGAGCCATGGCTTTGTTTGGGGAAAAATACGGCGATCGCGTCAGGGTCATTACTTTTGATCCTGATTATTCGGTTGAACTTTGTGGCGGAACGCATGTTCCGGCTACTGGCCAGATAGGTTGCTTTAAGATTATTTCGGAAAGTGGCATTGCTGCCGGAGTGCGCCGGATTGAAGCCTATACCGCTGATGCGGTCGAAGCTTACATCAATGAGCAGCTTGACCTGATTGCTGAGATCAAAGGCCAGTTCAAAGGAGCTATAAATCCCTTGACAGCAGTGAAAAACCTGATCCAGGAAGAAGCTGCACTTACCAAAGAAGTTGAAAAGCTTCAGAAAGAAAAAGTAGGTCAGCTGGCTGATGAATTGATGAAATCTGCACGGAAGATAGGTTCGATCACTTTTGTTGGAGAAAAGATTTCGCTGGACCCCAGTCAGGCCAAAAATCTTGTGCATCAACTCAGATCCATGGATCAACAAGTAATCGTTGTTCTCGCTATGGAAAATGATGGAAAAGCAAATGTTGTGGTAGGAATATCGGACGACCTGGCTTCTTCCGGCAAGTTTAATGCCGGAAATATTATCAGAAAAATAAGCCTTTTCATTAATGGCGGTGGGGGCGGCCAGCCTCATTTTGCAATGGCAGGAGGGAAAACCCCATCCGGCATAGAAAGCGCCCTGAAAGTCGCTGAAAGCGAAATAAAGGCATTATCTTAGCTAATTGCCAAGTGCTTATTTTTGAACTTTTTAAAATTAAGTTATTGATAATAAATCACATAAGAATACACTATGCGTGTTGATAAATATTTAATATTTTAGAATTTGAGATTTTTTCATGGAAATTAATTTTATTACATTTACAAATTCAGGGTTTTAGTGTTTTAATGATTCAAAATATGCCGAAATCAAAAGTTATTTTTCTTCGTAGTTTCGTCTTTATTGTTCTGGCGTTAATGCCTTTGCTTTCCTATTCTCAAAAGCATAAAAAAGAACGGAGAAAGGATAAAAAGGAAGTAACAAAAGAGCAGGATTTGGTGCGGTATTCATCGCTCAGCGGAATTGAATCGAGCATTGATAAGGCTACGGGTTGGGCTGTACAGAATAACGGAGCATGGTATTCCATGGATGATGAAATTCCGAATCCAGATCAGAAATCCAATCGAGATACCTATGGAGACCGGGCTTTGGGGCAGGATAACTTCATTAAACTTGAAATGCGAAAACTGATGATCGGCAACACTCAATACACTGTGCTGATTAAAAAATACCGTGATGGTAAATATGAATTTCCGTTACTGAAGGAGGATTGGGAAGGATACAATTCTCTGGATTATTATGTCTTCAATAGTAAGGTGCTGGCTAAAATCCTTCCAGAAAATGTGACATTCAATCAAAGCTATGCGGTAAATTTAAATGTGTTTGCACGGGGAACTATTATAAATTACGACCACAAGAGCTGGGAAAGTATCCTTGTAGGGAATGTGCAACAAATTAATCTGGGTGAAAAAGTAAATGGCTGGAACTTGGTTATCGCAGTATATCCGATAAGAAATAACGGTAAAGAAGTATGCCGGTTTAGGCTAATTAAGTCCTTTGATAGCAAGTTTCTCGTTTCCATGTATACATCTCCTAACGACTGGAGCAAGCTGTTTGACCGTTCATTTTATGAGGTGAAATTCTATACCTTCAAGAATTTTATTGACGGAGCAAAACAGTATTTTATTCCGGTTACAGGCGATGAAACAGGGTTGCAGGAAGATCCTTATCACAACTATTTTAACTGGGGAATCCTGAAATATCAGATAGGAGATTACATTAAAGCCATCCAGTACTTTAATGAGGCCCTTAAGAAAAAGCCCAATACACAGGATTTCATGCTGTTTTCTTACATGGGTAATGCGGAAAGCAAATTGCACCGTTATGAAGATGCAATCGGATCTTATGACAGGGCTTTGCAATTAAGACCTACAAATGTTATGAATTACTCAAACTGGGTCCGTAATTATTTTAACCGGGGTGTTACCAAATATTATTTGAACGATATGAGTGGCGCCTGCAGAGATTGGAATAAGGCCCTTGAGCTTGGTTTTGGTACGGCGTATGAATACATTCAGGAATATTGTCACGATTATTCCAAAGAGAAGAAAAAGAAATAATATGCGTATTTCCACATCAGCAAATTCCATTTATCGTTTCTTACTCCTTTTTGTGCTTATTTCAGCATGTTCCGGGGCGTTCTCTCAAACGCTCAATATCCCGCCACAAAGTACACCAAAAGGTAAATGGGATTTGAATCTTAATCTGGGAACCACACAATTTTATGGCGATGTCAGTAGCCATAATTATTTTAAGAAATGGAGCGGGGAATCCAAGCTTGGAGTTCAGATTTATGTCAAAAAGATGTTTAATCCGGTTATTGGGGCAGGAGTCAGCTTATATTCCACAGGTATCAACAGCATCAAAGACCGGAAAGCAGACGGAACTAAAGTAGATTACAGTCTGGGCGGTAACTACGATGATCTTACTGTTTTTGTTTATGCAAATTTCAGCAATCTTTTTGGAAACTATAAAAGGGATCGCAAACTTTCCATTTACGGGACTCTTGGCTTTGGCGTTAGTACATGGAATACGGCATTGACTGACAATATCTCTGGAGCAATTATTCATAGTGGTACAACAGTGGGTTCCACCAAATATGCAAACAAAGCCTTAAGCGTTCCAATAGGAGCAGGTCTGGATTATCGCATTAACGACCGTTGGGCAGTTCATGCCGGCGGTACCCTGACCACGATTCTCAGTGATGACGTGGATGAATGGCATGATGGCTTTAAGTATGATCAATTATTGTATTTAAATGTTGGAGTAACTTATTTTATCAAACCGGGAAAACATGGAAAATTGCTCGGAAGGAAGAAAAGCAGAAAGAGTAAAAATTCTGATGGTGAGATGAATAAAAGGCCTATTCCTATTTTTGATTATATGGTGAACCCGGGACCGGTTCCTGTTGAATCTGAGCAAAAACCGGAAGTTGATGTATTGCAACTTCCTTTACAAAAAACTCAAACTAACGCGCCGAAACAAAAGGCGGGACAGTCTGTTTCCGGATTACAATTTCGTGTTCAGGTAATGGCTTCCCGTGTTCCCCTGCGCGACCCGTTATTGCTCCAGGCAAAATATAAGTTCGATTATTCTATAAAAGTGGTACATCAGGATGGACTGTACCGATATACGGTAGGCCAGTTTAGCGCCTATCAGGATGCACTGATAGAGAGCCGAAAACTTCTTCGTGAAGGTGTTGCCGGTGCTTTTGTCACCGCTTATCGTGATGGTCGTCGCGTTCCACTGACAAAACAGATGATGCACCCATCACAGAAGCCTAATCCTGTTATTTATTAGTTTGTTATCAATTTCTTTCACAAAGTACTTTTTAAGTTTTTCTTCAGCCTGAAATATTTTCCGATACATTTAAAATTCATCTTATTTTTCAGGGTTTAAAACCTTCGCCGCCAATAAAAAATTAATTTTGTTGGAAATTGAATAATTATGATGGAAAAAATTAAAGAAGCCGCCTCTTATATTCAACAGCATGGAATTACAGCCCCTGAGGTGGGTATTATTTTGGGAACAGGGTTGGGAAACCTGGTTCGTGAAGTGAAAGTCGAAGTAATACTGGACTACAAGGATATTCCTTATTTTCCTGTCTCGACTGTCGAAACGCATATGGGAAAACTGATGTATGGCGAATTGAACGGGAAAAAAGTGCTCATTTTGAACGGCCGGTTTCATTATTATGAAGGCTATAATATGCAGGAAATTACCTTCCCCGTAAGGGTAATGAAACTGTTGGGTATTGAACATCTTCTTGTTTCAAATGCTGCAGGAGCTATCAATCTGAACATGCAAAAGGCTTCCCTGATGATCATAGACGATCATATTAATATGCTGCCAGGAAATCCTTTGGTAGGAAGAAATATTGATGAAATGGGACCTCGTTTCGTGGATATGAGCCAACCTTATGATGCTTCTTTGATAAAATCCATGGAGCAGATCGCAGCAAAGAACAAAATGAAGATCAGCAAAGGAGTTTATGTTGCCTGGATAGGACCCAGCCTTGAAACTCGCGCGGAGTACAGATTCATAAAAGTCATGGGCGCCGATGCGGTTGGAATGTCAACAGTTCCGGAAGTAATTGTGGCTCACCACATGGGAATCAAAGTAGCTGCAGTCTCTGTTATTACTGACCTTTGTGACCCTGACAATATAGAGCCAGCCAATATTGCCGAAATCATTGCAAATGCTGGTAAAGCTGAAAAGGATCTGGTGCTTTTGTTTAAAGAATTGGTCACTACTTTTTAAAAGCACTCCAAATGAGGATAGAATAAAATAATAGAAGAACTAGAAAAACAAACTGCTATGAGCAAATTTAATGAACCGATGTTTAAATCACAGGAACTTAAAGACCTGGTAATAGTTGTTACAGGTGGTGGCTCCGGCTTGGGTCTAGCCATGTCAAAATATTTCCTGCAGCTTGGCGCCAAGGTTGTCATTTCGTCAAGAAATCTTGATAAGTTGAAAGCCGTTGCCACTGAACTGGAAGGCGAAACTAAAGGAACTGTTTTACCTGTAAAATGTGATGTCAGGAATTACGATGAAGTGGAAGCCATGTTACAGGAAGCTTTGAAAGCTTTTGGAAAAATTGACGGCCTTGTGAACAATGCCGCCGGTAATTTCATCAGCCCGACCGAGCGACTTTCGGCTCATGCTTTTGATACTGTTATTGATATTGTTTTAAAAGGAAGTAAAAACTGCACGCTGGCTTTCGGAAAACATTGGATTCAAACCAAGCAGGAGAAAGCCACTATTTTGAATATTGTCACGACATATGCATTTACAGGTAGTGCGTACGTGGTTCCATCCGCAACGGCAAAAGCAGGCGTCTTAGCTATGACGCGTTCGCTGGCTGTAGAATGGGCAAAATATGGGATACGAACGAATGCGATTGCTCCCGGCCCGTTCCCGACCAAAGGTGCCTGGGACCGGTTGCTACCCGGCGATTTAAAAGAGAAGTTTGACATTTCGAAAAAGGTTCCGTTGAAAAGGGTAGGAGACCATCAGGAGCTGGCCAATCTTGCGGCTTATTTGATGTCTGATTATTCTGCTTATGTCAATGGCGAAGTGATTACCATTGACGGAGGAGAGTGGCTTCAGGGAGCAGGAGAATTTAACATGCTTGAAGCCATTCCCAAAGAGTTATGGGACATGCTAGAATCCATGATCAGATCAAAAAATAAAAAGTAACAGCCGTAAAAGAACTACTTCTTAGTCAGATAGACTTATGGAATATCAGGTGAAAAATGATGTTTCAGTTTGTTTATAACAGGATTGGCATAAACGGATAAAAACAGTTGCCTGACTGTTTCTTTTTCACCTTCGTTATATTCAATGCCCGACAGTGTTTTCCTAAGATGTTCATCAAAGGTCTCCTGTGTTTCTTTGTTGTAATGGTCACTAAACTTCCGGCTTTTGTTTAGAAGATCGTAAGCGAAAAAATTGGAAGGCCAAAGTTTATAATTTTCATAAATTTCTTTATCAATAACTACAGCAAGATTTTGGAAAAATTCCTTGCTGGGCATATCAGTGTCCCAATCTTTCAGCACATGGCTAACAGGATTGCAAATTGCAAGATGAATGTGTCCTTTCTGTCCCAAAATTCCCCCAATAATACTGTTTAGGTCCTCCTTTTTATCTTTTATGTATTTCCTCTTGGTAGAGACGTATAACTCTTTGGTTTTAAGTATGTCACATGGTTCCCATTCAAAAGAAATAGAAACAGGTGTGATGTTCAGCTTTTCGATTTTTTCGGACAGTTTTTCTTTCCCGTCAAGGGTAAGCATTTTTAAAACACCAACATCGGTTTTATCGTCGCCATTTTTAGTCCTACCTTTACTTTGAGCAATCCAGGCAGCTTTTTTATCATCATAGATTCTTTTTCGAATGTAAGCGGAAAGCTTTTTAGAATTTAGTAAAGTCTGTCTAGGTGAACCTTCTCTGAAGACAGTGATCATCCGGTTGATTTTTCCGAAATCCTCCACAAAAGGCGAAACCATCAAATTGTCTCCCCAGGTAAATTCACAGGATTCGTAACCGTGCTCTACAAGCAATGTGGCCAGGATGGATGAATCCAGGGTAATATCCCTGTGGTTGGCTATAAAAAGTCTGGGCTTGTCAGGTGTTAATTTTTCAAATCCTGAGTCGCTAACGCCTTTTGATGTGTTTGATAAGATCTTCTCCACCAACGGTTTCATGAATTCGTTTTGAAACTCATGAATGGTCTTTGCATTGCTTGCTTTTTGGGCCAGTTCTTCATGTTGACCCCCTTCAAAAATATAGCTTAGGATTGTATTAAATTCTTTTTGCCTGGTGATACGTTGAATGGCTTCCTTCGCTTCTTCCTCACTGTAAGGTCTGATGTTGTCAAAATTTATTTCAGCCATTTATGCAATTTTTGCAAAAGTAAGCAACTAAACTTAGGTTTTACTCATATAGTTACCATTTTTTATAGAGAGACAGCCAATCAGGAAAAACCGCGGGTCACATATTCCCGGAAAGCTTTGTTTTTTAAGGACCATAAAGTCAGGTTGAACAACGAATTTCTGAACGAACCTGACCAGTACAAAAGGTTTAAATAATTCTTCTGAACCTTTTTGTATCTGAGAAGTTTTTCCAGAGATACCTTATCCAGATTGCCAGATAAAATGTTTTGAGCTGCAATCTGTCCTGAAACCAGGGCGGGATAAATACCTTCACCGGTTAAACCGGAAGTGAGTCCGGCTGCTTCACCAATTAAAAATGTGTTATTAAATCGAATTCCTTTATAATCATAAGAAATTGGAGAACTTTGATATTGTGCATCAGAAATATCAAAATTCATTTGCTGCAGCCATTTATGAAAATTATCTTTTAAACGGGAAGGGGAAATTTTGTCCGGATCGGCACCACACCCCACTGCGATGTATTGGTTATGTGGAAAAATCCAGGAATAGCCCGAATGAAAATAACGGGAATCCATGAAGATTTCCATATTTTCTTGCCCTTTGCTGGGGATCAGATACTGAAAAGTAACGATTCTTTTTTTCAAAGGGATTTTCAGATGTCTTCTTACAAGCGATGTGGCTCCGTCACCTCCGACAAGATACCGGTATCCATATATTTTCTCACGGTTTATTTCAACAGAATTATTTTCAATCCTGGTAACTCGTGCTTTCGTAATGATTTCAACCTGCGTGTTTTTTAAGCGTTCGCTTTGCCATTGCCCGAAGGCGCGACGATCAAGCGTAAATGCAAAGGGTTCTTTTTGCTGAATTTCAAATTTCCGGGTAGGTGAATAGATTGTGACTTTATTTATTTTTTTCTCAATTAGTGAATCAGGAAGATTGTAGATCCTGAATATTTTTCTTGTTATACCTCCTGCACAGATTTTTAGTCCGATTTCATCCTTTTTTTCCAATACTAAAATACTGAGACCTGATGGCGCCAGGATTTCGGCACAACGCAATCCGGCAGGTCCTGCTCCCACGATAATGACATCATAATTTTTCATGATGTCCAAAATTAATAATTCAACAAGTTGATGGTGTGACAGGCGGCAACGGCAGCCGTTTCGGTACGTAGGCGATAGGGCCCCAGTTTAACAGGAATAAATCCTTTGGCTTTGGCATCTTCTATTTCTTTTGGACTGAAATCGCCTTCCGGCCCAATGAGTATCCAGGCATTTTCTCCCGGCTGATAAACTTTGGAAAGTTCAGGCGTTTCTTCGTCTTCAAGACTTGCAATAAACTTCTTGCCATCAAAAGGAGTGTCAATCAGGTCAGAGAATTTGATGATTTCATCCAGTTGCGGATGAAAAGATTTCAAAGATTGTTTCATGGCGGCAGTAACAACCTTGTTCAGCCTTTCTGTTTTTATTTCCTTGCGTTCGGAGTGTTCCGATTTGAATGGGATGATGCGGTCGATACCCATCTCTGTTGCTTTTTCCAGAAACCATTCGAAGCGGTTGATATTTTTTGTTGGAGCAACGGCGATTTGAAGATAAAAGGGGCGCCTGTCTTTGCCAGGTTCTGAATCAAGAACTTCTATCTCACAACCTTTAGTATTGTCATCCAGAATTTTACAGGAATAAAGCATGCCTTTTCCGTCGGTAAAGCGGAGAAGATCGCCACGCTTCATTTTTAATACACGTATCAAATGTTTGGATTCATCAGCGTTAAGCTGAAAAACAGGACGCGTTATTTCCGGGGCGTAGTATAAATTATTGTTCATGAGTTCGCTGTACTCTGTTTACTTCAAAAGACAAAGATATTGGAATTCGTGGTTTGGTAATCTACCAATATAAAAAAGGCTCTAATCATTCTGATTAAAGCCTTTCCATAGTGTTTGAAACGATTATAGTTTCATCGAAAACTTAGATTCTTATTGAGAATTTTTTTCTGCTTTTTCAAATTTTCTCAATACCACCCTGATCATTTTGTAAGAAAACCAGATCATAACGGGCCAGACCAAGAGCCATATAATTTCTGTCGTGTACATATTTTTAATTTTAATGTGATACTAAATTAGTAAGCGTGAGTATCTTCTTCCATTTCCTTGGCAGTGATGTCTTTTTTGTTCATGGCGGACCACGCATACCAAATGTAAGCCAGAACAAATGGTATCAGAAGCGAAACATAAGACATCGCCGTCAGGGTATATTTGCTTGACGATGCGTTTTGAATGGTAAGCGAACTTTGAAGGTCGTAGATAGACGGATAAAATGCAGTATGGTTATATCCAACTGTCAGCAACAGGGCAAATACTGTAAGAATGGTGCCGGCACCGGTAAACCAAATGGCTTTGCGACCGCATTTTTCAGCAAAAAAGACGCCTCTGATAATTCCCCACAATACCAACACAACACCAATCAACAGAATGATAAGGACTACGGGCATCGCCAGCAGATTGTGCAGGTATTTAAAGGATTCCATATTCACCACTTTAGTTACCGGGTCATAATTGAAACCTGTAATAACCAGAATGTTGATCAGGAAAAATAAAAAGAAAATGAGAAATGGAATTGCATTCTTCAAAACAGCCTTTTGGCTTCTTTCAAAAAGTGCTTCATCACGGATGTTGTTCATAAAATACAAACTGGCCAAAACCCGGGAAAGGAAGAAAACTGCCAATCCCAATGAAAGGTTTATGTAAGTGGCATATCGTCCGAAATTCAACGCCAGTTCCAGCCCCCTGTAAGGTGATTGCCAAAAGGAATGATGCATCATATTCACGGAAAATAAAGAGCCCGTGAAAAAAGTGGCAACGGCAGTTCCAAGAAATACGGTTCCGATCAGGCCATTAATAAAAAGAAAAACGTCGTAAGTTTTGGTGCCCAGTAAATTATTGGCTTTTGAACGATACTCATAAGAAACTGCCTGAAGAATAAAGGCAAAAAGGATTATCATCCATACCCAGTATGCGCCTCCAAAACTTGTGGAGTAAAACAAAGGAAAGGAAGCGAAAGCTGCACCGCCAAAAATAACCAGCGTGGTAAAAGTGAGATCCCATTTACGGCCCAGAGAGTTCACCATCATTTTTACTTCAGTTTCTGTTTTCCCAAGCGTGTAAAGTAAAGTCTGACCGCCCTGAACAAAAAGCATAAATACAAGAATGCCACCCAGTAAAGCAATGATAGCCCACCAATATTGCTGTAATGCGAAATAGGATAAATTTTCAAACATGGTTAATTCCCTCCATCTTTAAGTTCTTTAATTTGTTTTAGCATAATCCTGATTTCGGCAATGAGGAGAACCGTAAATGTTACGCCAAATAAGAAAAACGTAATCATAACGGATGTTTTGTCAATATTGGAAACAGCAGAAAGTGTGGGCATATAGTTTTGTACTACCCACGGTTGCCTTCCGAACTCGGCAACCATCCACCCTGCTTCTGAAGCAATCCATGCCAGAGGAATGGTCCATAATGCCACATAGAGAAACCACTTTTTTTGAGACAATTTGTCTTTTATGGTATAAATAATAGCAAAAATAAATAGCAATAAAAATAGAAACCCGAGTCCTACCATTGTATGGAAAGAGTAAAATACCAAAGGCACATCAGGAATCAGATTCTGGGGATCATTGTAGTAACCATATCCGAAATACTTGTAATTAGCTTTAAAAGTTTTCAAAGCAGCCTTGGCAGCACTGTCGTTTGTGGCTTGTTTTGCAAGCTGAAATTCATGCAATGCGGCAATGGCAAGTTTTCCCATTTTGATGCGGTCGTAATAAGAAATGATGTTATGGGCAGGGTCGCCATTTATAAGGTTATGAATCCCGGGAACGAAAGCATGCGGATTTAGCGTTGCCATGAATGAAAGCATGTTGGGAATTTCAACCTTTGCAGCAAATTCATTTACCTTAGGGTTTTGAGGGTATTTACGACTGCTAAAAACGCCAACTGCTATCAGGGGAGCACTTGATTTACCATAATATAGCCCTTCCAGGGATGCAAATTTCATGGGCTGAACACGAAAGACTTCGCGTGCAGATTCATCCCCTGTAACGATCATAAATATCGACATGATCAATCCGAATGTTGCCGCCACTACCATACTCCTTTTAGCCATAGCAATATTCCTTTTTTTCAAAAGGTACCAAGCACTGATCCCCAAAACAAAGATGGCTGAGAGGACATAGGAAGATGAGATGGTGTGCAAGAATTTGTTTATTGCGGTAGGCGAAAACAGAACAGCCCAGAAATTGAGCATTTCGTTACGGGCAGTTTCAGGATTAAAGTGCATTCCTACGGGATTTTGCATCCAGGCATTGGCAACCAATATCCACAATGCTGAAAGGCTGGAGCCAATGGCCACCAGCCAGGTTGAAGTCAGGTGAAAACCTTTGCTTACTTTGTTCCAGCCAAAAAACATAACTGCAAAAAAAGTGGATTCAAGGAAAAATGCCATAATTCCTTCTATGGCCAATGGAGCGCCGAAAATGTCGCCCACAAACCAGGAATAATTCGACCAGTTTGTCCCAAATTCAAACTCAAGGATGATGCCGGTTGCAACTCCAATAGCAAAGTTAATGGCAAACAGGGTCATCCAGAATTTGGCAATTTTCTTCCAAATTTCTTCACCTGTCTTCACATAAATGGTCTCCATTATGGCAATGATGAAACTGGTTCCCAGCGTAAGCGGAACAAACAGCCAGTGATACAATGCTGTAAGCGCAAATTGTGCCCTGGACCAATTTATTAGGGCCATGTTAAAATGTTCCATAAGCAATTAATTTAATTTTTTGGATTGGTTAATTGTTCTATTACGTAATTACTTCTTTGCTGATCAGTTTTGAAACGGGTCTGTAGGAAATTGTGGAAAAAGAATAGTTTGAAAATGAAAAAGATGATAAAGAGCTTAATGAGAATAATGATCCATAATCGCTTACCGACGGTCATATTTCTAAAACCATCATAATAAAGATGAAAAATGTATTTTATTAATTGGGTCATGAAATACTAGATTATGTACAAATGTAAAAAATTATAAAATTCAGATGTATATTTTGGGCTAAACTTTTTTGATATTTGGTATAATAGACAAAACCAATGATTTGATAATTAGTGAAATGATTATGGATAATACAAAGTAATTGAGGCGCATAAAACAATAGAAAGGGTTAAAAGGGGCCGAAATCTTTCGAAATAATTTTTAAAAAAACGATAATGAGCCAAACCGATACAATAAGGGTCTGGTACTTATTTCAAAATTCCGGTAAATACAATAAAAAAATGGAGCTTATGATGATGTCATCATAAGCTCCATTACGTTGTTCGAATTTTTTGTGAATACTTATTCAGCCTACCCTTCAGGTATTTTTTTCTGCTGTTAAAGTAGCAATTTTAACGATTACTTCCACTGCCTTTTGCATTGATTCAACCGGAATAAATTCGTACCGGCCGTGAAAATTATGGCCACCTGTGAAAATGTTGGGGCAAGGCAGCCCTTTGTACGATAACTGAGCTCCGTCGGTTCCGCCGCGGATGGCATGAATTTTCTTTTTTACATCTGCCTGTTTCATGGCTTCTTCTGCAATGTGAATAATGTGCATGTTAGGCTCAATCTTTTCTTTCATATTGTAATACTGATCTTTCATGTCAACCGTGATCAGCTCCTGATCATATTCATCATTAACTGCTTTGGCAGCATCAAGGAACAACGCTTTTTTCTCTTCAAAAAAGGCCTTGTTATGATCGCGAATAATATATTGTAATTCAGTGTCTTCAATATCTCCTTTCATTTGATAAAGATGATAAAAACCTTCGTATGCCCTTGTCTTTTCAGGAACTTCTTCCGGTGGAAGGGATGAGATAAATTTGTTGGCTACCAACAGCGAATTGATCATCTGGTGATAAGCGGTTCCGGGATGGACACTCAATCCTTTAATTTTTACTTTGGCTCCGGCAGCATTGAAATTCTCATACTCTAATTCACCAATTTCACTTCCGTCTAGCGTGTATGCCCACTGGGCTCCAAATTTTTTCACATCAAACAAATGGGCGCCTCTTCCTACTTCTTCATCGGGATTGAAAGCAATGCGGATTTTCCCGTGTTTGATCTCTGGATGCTCCATCAAATATTCTACTGCTGTAATTATTTCTGTAACTCCGGCTTTGTCGTCAGCTCCCAAAAGGGTTGTACCATCGGTTGTGATCAGCGTTTTCCCTTTGTAGTTTTTCAGTATTTCGAAATTGTTGGGCGATAAAACGATATTTTGTTCTTTGTTGAGAATGATATCGCCACCATCATAATTTTCATGGACTTGCGGGTTTACATTCACTGCGGTAAAATCAGGAGCAGTATCCATGTGGGCAATGAATCCAATTACGGGAATATTTCCGTCCATATTGGCGGGCAAAGTAGCCATCACATAAGCATGTTCATCAATGGTAACATCTTCGAGCCCCAGATCGGTTAACTCATTAAAAAGCATTCTCGCCAGAGTCCATTGGTTTTCGGAACTGGGGCAGGCTTCACTTTCAGGGTTCGATTGGGTTTCTGTTTTCGCATAGCGAATAAAGCGTTCGGTAATATTTTCCATTTTTTACATTTTCTGCAAAATTAATGAATCAGTTGAAAAAGGCCGGAAATATCAGGATTTATTTTGATAATTTTAACCCTTGAGATGGCGAAGCTTTTTGATTCTGACTTTGATGCTTAAAAATATTATTTTTGCTCACTTGCTAAAATGGTATTCCATTTAGAAATGAACTTTTAGATGAGAAAAAGGTAACCGTTACAATGAATAAAATCCTGCTCATAATCAAACGCGAATATGTTACGCGTGTCCGTAAACGCTCTTTTATTGTGATGACCATTTTGGGGCCAATTTTAATGGCTGCCCTGATCATTTTGCCAATTTATTTTACGCAAATGAGCCAGGGTTCAATGAAAAAGGTCGCTGTTCTGGATGATACCGGATGGTTCTATCAAAAGTTTAAGGATCAAGATAATATGAAGTTCACTTATGTGACAGGAGACTTTGAAAAAGCCAAGGCTGAAGCGTTGAAGAATAAAGAGATGCTGCTCTATATTCCGTTGCCTGACCTGAACCTGCCGGTAAATGCAGAACTTTATTCCGAGAATCAGGCCGGGCTTGATGTGCGTACCTACGTCAAGATGATCATGAAAAATGAAGTTCAGAAACGGAAACTGCTTGCGAAAGGCATCAATCCCGAAACGATAAAATCTTCAAATGTTGAAATAAATCTGGAGATGATCCAGGTCAATGCCAATGGAGATGAGAAACATGTGAATACCGACGCAGAAGTAGGGCTGGCAGTTTTTTCGGGCGTTTTGATTTATTTTTTCATTTTTATGTTTGGAGCCCAGGTGATGAGAGGGGTGATGGAAGAGAAGTCCAACCGGATTGTGGAAGTCATTATTTCTTCCGTGAAGCCGTTTCAACTCATGATGGGAAAAATCATTGGAATCGCATTGGTAGGTTTGACACAGTTTTTATTATGGATCTTTCTGACATTGGCTTTAGTTGGTATTTTTCAAACCACGGTTGGTGGGAGTGAGCTGACATCCGGGTTAAAAATGCTTACCGAACAAAAGCTGGCTTCCGGAGGAGAAGCGCCTGCCCAGATGACGCACTTTGCTGTGGCACAGATCAGCGAGTTACTTTCCAGCATCGATTTCAAAGTAATGGTTTTGAGTTTCCTGTTTTTCTTCCTTGCCGGATATTTATTGTATGCATCTTTATTTGCTGCTGTTGGCGGCGCCATCGATAATGATGCAGATGCACAGCAATTTATGTTACCGATTTCCATGCCTTTAATTTTCTCCGTTGCCATGACGGGGGTTATTGCCACGCAACCCAACGGATCTTTAGCGTTTTGGCTTTCCATGATCCCTTTTACTTCGCCTGTCATTATGATGTTACGAATCCCCTTCGGGGTACCGTGGTGGCAGATAGGAGTTTCAGCCGGTCTGCTTATAGCCACCTTTGTCCTGACTACTTTTGTTGCAGGAAAGATCTACCGCATTGGCATTCTGATCTATGGTAAGAAAGTGAGCTATGCTGAGCTTTGGAAATGGTTAAGAAGTTGATGTAAAAATTGTTATTATATAATTTACCGGTTGTGTTTTTCTGTTTTAAATTAGAAATAATACCGG